>JAURNL010000029.1 GCA_030830205.1 Crocinitomicaceae bacterium
CTGCGACATGAGCAGCGATATTTTCTCTCGCCCTGTCGATATTTCCAAATTTTCCATGATTTATGCCGGTGCCCAAAAGAACATGGGCCCTGCTGGTGTGACGTTGGTAGCCATTCGCAAATCCATGTATGAGCAGGTAGCAGACCGACACGTTCCCACCATGTTGCGTTACTCGGTGCATGCTGAAAATGGCAGCATGTTCAATACGCCGCCCGTTTTCCCCATTTTGGTCTCCAAATACAACTTGGAATGGGTGAAAGAAATGGGTGGATTGGAAGCCATGGCTCAGCGAAATCAAGCCAAAGCCGATTTGCTGTATTCGGCCATCGATGCCAGTCCTGTTTTCAAAGGAACAGCTGAATTGGATTCACGCAGCCAAATGAACGTTTGTTTCGTTCCTCAAGAAGAAAACCCTGAGTTGGAAGCCCGATTCATGGCCGCTTGCAAAGAGGCAGGAATTAGTGGCGTAAAGGGCCATCGCTCTGTCGGCGGATTCCGCGCCTCCCTTTATAACGCTCTACCAATAGAAAGCGTTCAAGCCTTGGTTCAAGTCATTCAATCCTTCTCTTAATTCATGAAAATTTTAGCCAACGACGGCATTGATGCCGCAGGAAAAGCCATACTGGAAGCCGCGGGTTTTCAGGTTAGTACCGACAAAATCGCCCAAGGTGATTTAGCCGGCAGAATTGGAGAATACGATGCCTTGATCGTTCGAAGTGCCACCAAGGTGACTGCTGAAATCATGGATGCGGGCAACCTGAAACTCATAGCCCGCGCGGGAGTAGGAATGGACAACATTGACTTGGCTCATGCGGGATCCAAAGGAATAATAGTAGTCAATACCCCCAATGCTTCATCGCGTAGCGTAGCAGAATTGGTGTTTGCGCATTTGTTCTCGGTTTCTCGCTATTTGCACGAGTCGAACCGCGCCATGCCTGAAAAAGGCAAAGAAGAGTTTTCTGTTTTGAAAAAGAAAGCCTCCAAAGGCTTTGAATTGACGGGCAAGAAACTCGGCATCATTGGCTTTGGACGCATTGGAATGGAAGTAGCGAAAATGGCCATTGGGCTGGGCATGGAAGTCTTGATTTACGACTACAAAGAGCGCAGCTTTGAAGTAGTGGTTCATCACAATTCAGCCTACCAGCAGCACAATTTCCAGGTGGTGTTGAAAGGCCAAAAATTGGAAACCGTATTGGCGCAATCAGATGCCATAACCGTGCATACTCCTGGAAGTACAGAAGTTATTGGTGTCGCTGAATTGGCTTCGATGAAACCTGGTTCAGTGTTGATCAACTGTGCCCGAGGGGGTGTCGTGAATGAGGCGGCCCTCCGGGAGTCATTAGAATCCGGTCATATTGCCTTTGCTGGAATCGATGTGTTTGAGCAAGAACCCCCAGTCAATGATGTGATGCTGCAAGCTCCCAACGTGAGTTTGTCGGCCCATGTGGGTGCTTCGACTGCTGAAGCCCAAGAACGTGTGGGTCTTGAATTGGCAGAGCGTATCTGTCAACATTTGAAAGCGTAACAGTGAAATTCTTTCCCTTTCACTCTGTCATTCCCAAGCAAGAAGTGGCCCATCGGGTCACGTCTTTGGGTTCGGGAAAATTGCCGCTCAAATGGTTGCAAAACAAAGCTCAAGAAGAGCCCTTGAGTTATATGCGAATTGTCAAGCCTCAGTACTTAGATGCGCATTTGGAACAAGGTTCTGACGAGTTTTATCAGGCTTGTGCGGCCAATTTTCAGTCGCTCATGCAGGCTGATGCCATGCTGGAGTTGCCCGAAGGTTTGTGCTACTACAAGCAAATCAAGCCCGATGGCGAGCATTACGAAGGATGGATCGTTGGCGTGACCGCCGAAGGATACCGAAATGGCCGTATTGTCCGACACGAAAACACCATCAAGGCCAAAGAAAATCGCCTGGTTCGCTACCTGCAATCGCTCAATTCTGTGGCAGAGCCCGTATTGTTGACCCAATCGTTGCCCTCTCGAGTGGTAGAATTGGGGAAAGCCATGCTGCAATCCAGTCCTGATTTGGATTACGAAGATGCCCAAGGGTTGAGGCATCAATTGTTTGCACTTCCTTGTGAAGATGCACGTTGCAGCGAAGTGTTGAATCACCTGCAAGGTTTGCAAAAAATATACATTGCCGACGGTCACCATCGAGTAGCGGCTTGTTCCACCTATTTAGAGGGGCAAACAGAAACAGGCTTTATGGCCCTCTTATTAGATGGACAGGAACTGGCCATCAAGTCCTTTCACCGAATCTTTAGCGATTCGAGTTGGACCATGAGTCTTGATGAACTCACTAAAGCCATGGAATTGTCGGGCTTGACGGTTCATTCCTGCCAAGAGAATGATCAGGAGCTGCGTCACGGTCGTTGTTTGGTCATGCACAAAGACGGAACGATTTGCGTGGATTTGCTAAAACCCAGTGGAGAGAATGCAGTAGAAAATCTCGATGTGTACCAAGCTGAAAAGCAAATATTGGAACCCTTATTGGGTGTGGTTGACTCCAGTAGCGATGAGCGCATGTCCTTTTTGCGCGGTGACACTCAACTTGAGGATTTGAGGGAACAACTGAACCAAGATAGCATTCAGTTGGCACTGGTGTTGGCACCTTGCACCTTGGAAGAAGTCAAGAAAGTGGGAGATCAAGGCTTGATTATGCCTCCGAAAAGCACTTGGATTGAGCCCAAGATGCAAACGGGTATGATTACCCAGTTGTTTTAAAACAGGCTGAGCTGTTTCTTTTCCTGTTTGATTCCAAACACTTCACCCACTGATTGTTGAAGTTCAGTTAATGATTCTTTATTCAACGAATAAATGCTGGAGGTCTTGACCGGCTTCATGGCAATGAATCCCCCTTCTTTTAGTTTTTGCAAATGGCCAGAAACGGTGCTTTGGCTGTAGGGCAGGGCGTCGACAATATCTTGGCAGGTGCATTCGCCCTCTTGTTGCAAGTGCAGTAAAATGGCAATGCGAGCGGGGTGCCCAAGAGCTTTGCTCAGGCGGGCCAAGGCTTGAACGCTGACTTCAAAGGAATCGATCTTTTTCATGCGATTAAGGGTCGCAAATATAGAACAATGCTTGCTTTAACTGAAAAAGGCTATGAATCTTTTTTGTGTTTCCAACGGCGGTGGCTCCACAACCAATAGGACGGTTGTTGGCGAATCTCTGTTTCGACGGCTTGGGCGATTAGTTCGGTGATTTGACCGGGTTGGCAGTCTTTGGGTTTGTCGGTTAAGAGCCTAGTGCGCGCGATGTACCGACTTCGTCCTACTTTTTCACAGCTGAGGTAAATCAGGCTCATGTCGAACTTCTGACCAATCTTTTCTGATCCCATCATGAAAGCGGTATCCTGGTTCAAAAAGCGGCTCCAATGCACTCCCTTGGTGCTGGAGGGGCTTTGGTCACCGATGAAAGCTGTAACGGTGGTGGTGCTAAGGTTGCTGCTCATCACTCGAAGAATTTGCTCCATGGGGACGGCGTTGACACCAAAACGGGTGCGCTGTTGGAACATCATCCAATCAAAACCAGGGTTCGATAGTGTCTTGTATACGCATTGAACCTTTTGCTGGCAAGACAATTGAGACATCAAGCAGATCCATTCCCAATTGCCGCAATGGCTCATGACCACAATGGCATTTCGATTTTCTTTCTCAAACTGATCGTAGATGTATTGATCGACATTCACCATTCGCTTGGAGAGCTCCTCGGCTGAAATGCTCAATCCTTTGATGGTTTCGACAATGACATCGCAAAAATGCCGGTAAAACTCCCGTACAATGGCCTGTCGCTCTTGTTCAGACTTTTCGGGAAAGGAGAGGGCAATGTTCTCCCGAACAACGCCCATTCTATACCCAAATACACCATAGACCAGAAGGAACAACACATCAGAGATGCGGTGCAGCACCCAAAAGGGCAAAAGCGACAAGCCCTTGAACAAAGGGTAAATGCCCCATCGAAAGGTCCATGGAGCGGGTTTGACGCTATGCCTCTGGTATTCAGACACTATTTGAAGTAGGAGAAATCTTCGCCTGATGGTAAACGTTTCAAACTAGCGTACATCAAGTCGATGCAAGACTGAACGTCGTCAAATTGAACCATTTCTACCGTGGTGTGCATGTATTTCAAGGGCAGCGAAATCAAGGCTGAAGCTACGCCCTTGCCGGAATAGGCAAAGCTGTCGGTATCGGTACCGGTGCTGCGGCTAACCGCATTGCGTTGAATGGAGATTTCTGATTCCTTAGCCGAGGCTATGATGTGTTGGAGCAGTTTGTTTTGGACCGCTGGGCCATAAGTCACAACAGCGCCTTTTCCGCACTGGGTATCGCCTTGCAGTTTCTTGTTGTACAAAGGAGCGTAAGTATCGTGGGTCACATCGGTGCAAATGGCTACATCAGGGTTGATGCGGCGAGAAATCATTTCAGCTCCGCGCAGGCCAATTTCTTCTTGAACACTGTTTACAACATACAAACTGAAGGGGAGTTCGAGTTTCTCTTCTTTGATCTTGCGAGCAACTTCGGCAATCATGAAACCGCCCATGCGGTTGTCCAAAGCACGACCTACGATGTAGCGCTCGTTTAAGATCTTCATATCGGCTTCAAACACAACTACAGCGCCAATGTGAACGCCCTTGTCCAAGACCTCTTGTTTGTTGGAACATCCTAGGTCCACACAAACGTTTTCGGGCTTGGTTTCGGGGTCCTTGCCCATGCGCACGTGTACGGCTGGCCATCCGAAGACACCGTCGACAATCTGACCGCCTTCGCAATGCACTTTGCAGCGCATGCTGGGGGCAATTTGCCAGTCGCTGCCGCCGTTTCGAATCACGTACAAATAGCCGTCATCGCTGATGTAGTTGACAAACCAAGAAATCTCATCGGCATGAGCCTCAATGACCACTTTGTAATCGTGACCAGGGTTGATGACACCCACTGCCGTTCCATAGGTGTCGGTAAATTGCTCGTCGATATATGGGCTCAGGTAGTCCAACCAAATCTTTTGGCCACTGTGTTCAAAGCCGGTGGGGCTAACGTTGTTCAAATAGGTCTCCAGGAATTCAATCGATTCTTTGCGCATAGCTACGAATGTCGCCAATTCAGGGATTCAGCCGGAATCGGGTTTTCAACTTTGTATGCACCGATTGGGGGGTTGTAATTAGAAGACAGAGTTTGGTTGAGAGAATAACAACTTTTTATTCATTGCTAAAAATCACTGCTTTGTTATTTCCAAAGTCGTAAATAATTACAGTTGTGTTTCCACCTAGGGTTCTTGTAAATTGAACATCTACCAGATCATTGTCAAACAGGCTTTTATCATTTGAACAATTTTTATAATAATACAATTCAGGGCTTCCGGAATCTGGATGATCGTATTGATCGGCTATCAATTCAAATTCCATATCGCTGTTTAATTGCTTGCAATAAATAGCATGAATATCAACATACATGGAGGTCTCATTGTCAATACCCAGTGTGTAAATGAATTTCCATTCAATCGGTTGGTTATATTTTCTTTTGCTAATGTGGATGATTTCACGATACCCCATTTCTTTATTGAATAATAAGGAACAATCTTCTGTGTTGTTGGTATATGCTGTTATGACCTGAATAGCACCTTCCTCCCAATTTGATTGTGCCTGAGTGACCAGTGGATTGAATAATAGCACGAGGCTAAATACGTATCTTCTCATCATGAATTTGCTCATAGATATGTTGATAGTTAAACGATTACTTGAATGCGATTGAATCTAATTGTTTTTTTTGTACCAAATGATTTGGTGGGCTTTATTAGAAATGAATTTTACTGAAAGTAGACACAACGCTATCGTCTTTTATAGATAACAGTGTATCAGCGGTTGTGATAATACTATGGATTTTTGCAGCTTGAATAGTCAATATGATGTGGGTTTTGCTATTACATTTAAATTGGCATCAGATGAATGGTATCATTTCTTATGGATGTTTTACCAATGTTCTTCGGGACTAGATCGCCCTGTCGAGCTCGCTGATCCCTTGAGGGGGGAGTCCCAAACACCCAAGCCAGGGGCTTCGCCGCTGTTTTTTTATGCCCAACTTCGCCTTGAATCCCTTCGGGCTTCCGCTACTTGGGGCATAAAAAAAGCCGCACTGAGTGCGGCTTGGGTGTTTGGTGGGAGCTGAGGGATTCGAACCCCCGACCCTCTGCTTGTAAGGCATAAAAATAGTGTTTTTTGTTACTTTTACTTTGTTTTAAATAATTGTATATCAGTAAAATAAACGACTGTTGCTTTTGGATGTTATGGGCAAATTTGTGTAATTTTGGGCAAATTATGGGCAAATTTTCATCTCATATAAGCAAGGAGGATACCTCGATTAGGCTCTTTTTGGATACTCGAAGAGAAAAGAAGTCAGGAAAGTTCCCTGTCAAGGTTAGGGTGTATTCCAAAGTATCTGGAACGAGGACTGATTTTCCAATTGGACAAGACTTTAGTCAATCTGAATTCGATGCTATTTGGAATACCAATTCTCCTAAAGGAGTTCATAAAGATTGGAATTATCGCCTAAAGCAAATTGAGCTTGAAGCCATGGACCTGGTTGATTCCATGCCACTATTCGATCCTGAAGCATTTAAAGCAAGATTCTATGGGGTTTCAAAGAATCGATTAGGGTTGGACTCTTTGTATGAAGAGGTGATCCTGGAATGTAAACAAGAGAGAAGATTAAATACGGCCATAACTTACCAATTGAGCCTTAAGAGCTTCTATGCATTCCACGGTAGTAAATCTGAAATATTATTGACATCCATTACTACAAAATGGCTCCGCAAATACGAGCAATACATGTTGGATCAAGGCAAGTCCTTGACAACTGTGAGTATATATGTGCGAACCTTGCGGGCTATCTACAATCGTGCTGTTTCAGAGAATTTAATTTCCAAGGAATATTACCCATTTGGGAGAAGGAAGTTTGAGGTGCCAGCTCCAAAGGCAAAAAAACGAGCTCTTTCGCTTGAGCAGATAAAGGCATTTTACGCATGTGAATGTCAGTCTGAGTATCAGCAGTTAGCCAAGGATTATTGGTTTTTATCGTATTACTGCAATGGAATGAATTTTACGGATATGGTTCAGCTGACTGAGGCAAATATTGACAATGGTTGTATTGCTTGGTATAGGCAGAAAACTCGAAACACGAACAAAAGCCAGGATATCATTCGAGCCGTAATAACCCCAGAGGTAGAACAGTTGCTTAATCGCATTAAAGCAACCAAGCGATTGAGATCAATGTATTTGTTGCCGGTTTTGGAAGATTTTGATAGTGCTGAGGTTCGGCTTAGAAAGACGCAGAATCTAACGAGGTTTGTCAATCAGCACCTAAAGTCACTCTGTAAGGCTATAGACTTTCCAATTGCGTTAACTACATATCATGCAAGACACACATTTGTTACTATAGCCGTCAATGCAGGCGTTTCTGTGGCTCACGTTAGCCGGGCATTAGGTCATTCGAGCATTGAAACAACTAAGTCTTACATAGGTAGCCTGGAGCTCAAGGATGAGCATGCACTGGCCGCCATTATATCAGCCGCTGTTACGAATGAAGAAGTTGCGTGAGTTGTTGATGGATTTAACGGAATATGCTTTCTATACGGATGAGCAGCTTCAAGAGGAGATTCTAGAACTACAGAAGTTATTGTTTCAGATAAAGAAAGAAGCCATTCCTGTTAAGTTGAATGCCAAGCAAACTCGTTTGACCATTTACCGGCATGCTCTGCATTTATATTATGTATTAGAGAAAGGGGCTGATGGTTTAACGGCGCCTCATGATAGAACTGCATATCATAAAATGGAATTCGATACTGGAGTCAACTTGCGAGGAGAGAAATATTTGATAGTCAAGAATGGTGTTTTTTGGCAAAGTCAGGCAGAGTTTGTTACAGGAACTCGATCTCAATATGCTGGTAAGAACTTATACAAGGAGTATAATAAACTCATTAAACATAAGGGCCCAAATTATCTAAATGCGAGTACCCAGTCCTTGAATTCGAAGATCAAAGACCAGCAATTTGTTTTAGGTACGTTGGACCAAAATATGAGGGGGTTTAATCTATGCAGCGAACATCTGGAAAAGATGCTTGAGGAACAGAACCGAAGAAGAATTTGCGAAGATTCTAAATAGAAACACATAAAGTGTGGTAGTTTAAAGTGCTACCCTGTGTTTGGAGATATTTTGTTTTGTCTCCATGAATTCTACATTCAAAATCACACACAATGAAGTACCAACTGCCGTTGCAGAAATACTTCACCGAATAGTTGCCATTGAAGAGGCTGTCAAGCAAGGCGCTTTTAATGATGAAGACGGCTTTCTAAACGTAACCCAGGCCGCGGAGTACTTGGATTTATCTAAACAAACCATTTACACATTGGCTTGCCGTCGAAAGATCCCTTATCATAAACGAGGTAAGAGGCTCTACTTCGAAAAAGAAACGCTTGCTGAATGGGTGCGCAACGGAAGACTGGATGCGCTCAAGGAAGGAGGGTTGCTTCGATGAATGATTTGCAAAACAACCCGCCCCTTGATACAAACTCTTCTTCTAAATTACTGAATAACAGTGAGAAAACAAAGGTTGAAGTATTGGAATTTGGGCAAATTCTTAAGCTCATAAGCCCACAAATTGAGCCTTATGTTAAATCATATGGACTTCGAACAGATAAGATCAAAAAGGGGCAGGTCGTTGCAGTAGATGTCGCTTGTAAGCTGTTTGAATTTCAAGGTTATTTTCTTGGGTTCAAGGCAGATCAAGTATTCTACTACAATGGCGCCTGTTGGAGAAAAGCAAATAGGAGGCTGTTGTTCGACTTGTTCGTTTCAATTTCTATCAGCTTGGGAATGGATAAGGACGAAGCCCAACATGTTGATTATTTGAACAAGTTGTGGCAGCAAGTAAGTCGCCCCGGCTATGACTTGTCTGAAGTGGAACCTAGCAAAGAGGCTTCCATCTGCTTGGCAAATGGAGTGTATCGATTTACAGAGAATCCCGGGCTGACTGGTTTTGATCATAAGGACCATTTCTATTATCAATTACCTTATGGCTATGACGAGAGTGCCAAGGCACCCAAATTCCAAGCGTTTTTAGACCAGGTGCTTCCTGAACATGATAAGCAGAGGCTGCTACAAGAATTCGTGGGTTCAGTATTCATTAGGAAGAAGCAGCTGAGGTTAGAAAGTGCAATGATTCTATTGGGATCAGGTGCAAATGGGAAAAGTGTTTTTCGAGAGATAATCTTCGCGGCTCTTGGTGGCAATGAGAATATTACTTCGTATTCTTTGAAATCACTGACCGATAATTCGGGAACTACAAGGGCAGGTATTGAAGGTAAGCTATTGAATTATGTTTCTGAAACCAGTATGTCTGCAGATTCAGAGTACTTTAAGCAGCTCGTGTCAGGTGAGCCTATTGAGGCAAAACGATTATACAAGGACCCTCATATAATTTCAGATTATGCACGGTTAATGTTCAATTCTAATACTCTGCCCAGGAACATGGAGCCATCTTCTGCAGTTTATAGAAGGTGGTTGATTATACCGTTTGATAAAATCATCCCCGAAGACCAACGTGATGCTCAGTTAGCAGAGAAAATCATCGAATCAGACCTTCCAGGTGTATTGAATTGGATTATTGAAGGAATGAAGGCGGTATGGTTGCAAAAGGGGTATTCGCGCTTTGGGTTTTCGAAGGCCATAATTGAAGAATACAGATTGGATGAAGATGTTGTTGCGCGGTTTATTCAGGAGTATGGGCTTGAGAAGTCTACCACTGAAATGCTGACTTTAAAGGAAGTGTACGAGAGCTTCAAATCGAGTTGTCACTCTCACGGAAATACACCGCCATCAGACAGGGTGTTCAAACAGCGACTTACGCAGCAATTTGGATTCGAATCAAATAGAGCAAGCGGTGGCGTTCAACTACACTGTACACTTAGAGGCCTTGAGATGCCGTGGTAGTGTAGCAAATGATGTAAATGAAGGTAAAATGGGAAAAAGTTTCCGCTACACTTTTGAGCCATACCTAGGTCCAAAGTCCAAGCACCAATGCCCCTCGTGTAATAAGCGGGGGGTGTTTGTACGCTATATGGACCAGGAAACCGGAGAGTTGATTGACTCTAGGGCGGGAAGATGCGATAGAGAGTTTTCTTGTGGTTATTGGGTCCGGCCGTCAGAAGTAATAACAGAGAACTACCGCTCAACATCAACTATAGTAACCAAATTGCCCCCGAAACCCGTATTGATACACCCAATGGAATGGGTAACTACCTCAATGCCTCATATTGAGCAAACTGAGCTATTTGTATATCTGGCAAATAGGTTAGGAGTTGAGAATGCAAGGTGGGCTGCAAAAGAGTTCCGATTAGGAGCCTCGGGTAAACATCCTGGAGCGGTTGTCTTTTGGCAAATCGATCAGTTTCAAAGAGTAAAAGCTGGGAAAATCTTTCACTATGATCCTGAAACGGGAAGGCGGGATAGAGAATTTGGCGTAAAGTGGGTGCATTCAACCGTGGGAGTTAATGAACACAGCCTAGAGCAATGTTTGTTTGGCTTGCATAGGCTTGATGACAGTATTAAGAGAGTGGCTGTTGTGGAATCCGAAAAAACGGCTCTTATAATGCAGATTAAGTCCAGATCAGAGGTGGGTTGTCTTTGGATGGCAACTGGGGGGAAATCCTTTCAAATAGAGCGACTGGAGCCCCTGAGGGGCAGGAAGGTGATATTCTATCCGGACTTTGATGCGGGCGATGCCTGGGATAAGTTTCAAGATCCTAGTTCTAATTGGGTAGTAACTCAGTTGGCAAATGATTTTGTAGAGTTGCCAAATGGGGCGACTGATTTGGGGGATTTGATGTAAGTTTCAACTATGGATAACAAAATATTCTATTCAATAATCCTATTCACATCAATGGTGTTTTCGTTGTTCTTTCCATTTAGTAATCTCCCAAGTAAATCAACTACTTATAACTATTGGGTTGATGTATTGGGGAATATGGTTTTTGGATTTGTAATTTTAATAATCCCTTCAATTATTGGTTTTGCTATGAAAAAACCTTTGGAAGGAGTTAGACTTCAAAAAGCTTATGTTATAGCTATGTTGCTCGTATACTGTATGCTTATTATAAGTTATCTACAGCGATGAAATCATTGATTAGATGTAAAATATTTATCGCCCTGTTGATGTTAAGCAATGTGGGAGCGGTTAGAAGTCAAACCCCATGCAACGACACACTTGGGAATTGGCATTTGGAGATGAACAAGACTTATTTCCAACGGGTTTACTCTTATCCTGAAAAAGATAGTATTTCTCTGCAACGAGAAGTCCTTGAAATGATAAGGACCATCGAGAATATTAGGGATGTAAGCGAGGTGCATGGAGTAATCTCGGCATCAGTTACCAATAGGTGGGTGAGGTTTCAAAAGTTTGGTTATCAAAGGTCAAAGATGCCGATAGCGATTCTATCGCCTCAAAACTTCTCGATTTCTTGTGATGTCAAGCCAGGTAAATACAGGGTTACAGTATCTAATATTGTTAATGTACCCGATGTGACTCCTAATCTTGGGCCGACATATTGGAATACGCTCCCATATAAATCAAAAACAGGTTGCTTTTCTGCCGTAGGAACCATCGTGGCAGCTATGAAAGCAATGGATGCTGATTATAGTGATTTATTCTTGCTTAATACGAATACGGAAGATTGGTAGCCGAGGGACAGATGCTCAAATAATGAGCTAGGGTATTAAGAAAGTCGTGGTATACATGTGCTTCCCATAAGCCAGTGTTAAAGCGCCACTTTCCGTCCCGAGTATAAATGTACCTTGGTCATATATTGTCTTTAAAGGTCTCAGGGCAAATGTTCCAGGTTTAGATTTAAAAGCAATAGTTCCCTCCATGTCAAAGGCACACCGTAAAATCGGGTAGGAAGGATCAAAGTTCTTAAGTGTAATACCGTTTTCTGTGAGGATAATAGTTGCTACTATACCTAAATCCTTTACGCTAATTGAATTCCTAGTATTGATGACTACATCATATGAGCCGATTAACGAGTCTAATTGAGTTATTGAGTCAAACAAATGCTGTTTCTGTTGTTCTGCTTCAAGTTTTTCTTGAGCGATTCGCGCAACTCTAGTTTCTTCCGCGATTCGACCCTGAAGTTCTTCCCATGAGGTTTTTGAATACCAGCAAGAATCTACTGGCGAAGAATTCCAAACTTCTATTTCTTTTGGCAACCCATTAAGACTTTCTTCCTCGCTGTAGCCGTTCTTTAGGTCGTAAAGGAACTTTTTACTTTTGAATTTGACGACAGAGCCTGAAACTATCCTCACGTCTCTCGGTAAATATGTTTCTCTTATTTGGTGGGAGAAGGTAATTACCCCTAAATGTTCAGGGTCAATCTCAATAACAGCGTACTTGGAATATTTGGTTGTTAGATCATTTAGTAATGGTCCTGCGAAAACTTGGCCTTCAATTGTAACACTGCTGATTTGAGCATTGGTGTAGATGGTGTCTGCCGTGTTAGTGTTGAATATAAATTGAGCCTTCAGGGAAACGCTATACGGAAGAGCAATGATGACAATTAATAGGTTTAGAGGTTTCATGGGGTTAGGTATGGTCTTATACTATCTAGCCATAAAATATATTTTCTGATTACGCCTTTAGTCAAATAGGTGTATTTCCCATCTGAATATATTAGAGCCACTGAATTTCTATAAATTAATGTACAGTTACTGCTCTTTATTTCAAATTCAGACTCTGTATTCTCAGTTATCAGTTGTAAAAGTCTATTTAAATCCTTTTGAAGTTTAGTGATGCAATTTTGATTAGAGCAAATTATTGAGCAGAAGTCACTTATGTATAAGTATTTTTGATTTTTGAAGCTTGTCGTGTAATAATAAGTGGTGTCCGAGTTGCCCACCTCAAAGCTTTTCACAAGTTGATTGGATAGGTATCCGAATCTTGATTTTGAAATTGTTGTTTTTACCGTTTGTGCTTTTAAGCCTGAAATTAAGTGTAATCCTATGAGGATTGCCGCTAAAGTGTTGTATCTCAAAATGATTATATATTATTAAAAAGCAAACTTTCAGAGAATGAACGGAGTACTGGGATAAAAGCTTGGTAATGCGTATTCATTATATGACTCCTAGAGGGATAATATTCCCAATCGACTGTTGAGAAATTTGGATGGTAAATTGTGCTTCCAAGCAACAGTAAATTACCCCTAGCTCTGATAATGATAGTAGAGTCAATAAACGAGACTATTAATTGATGTTCGTATGCCCCTTTTGACGTTTTGTTAGCAGTCGATAGGCTAAGGAATTCTCGATTAGATGATTCGATAATATAACCATTTGTGACTAAATGCTTTCCAAATGCATTGTAATTATAGTTAGCACCAGAGTCTGTATAAATGTAAATTACATTGTCGCCTTTTACAGGTTCAATATGCTGGCTTAAGCAACTAACCGCGGTGAATAATGAAATGATAATGGTTATTAAGGCTTTCATCCGGTTAAATTAAATCAAATCAGAATCTTGACACGTTAGGTTGATTGAATATCCTGGAATTTTTGTCAACATGATATATGGCTCAACTGTTGCCATTTGACCCCGTAGGGGGTGCAAAAAAGCACGCTACCCCTATCGAAACCGCGGGGCAGTTTTCTTTACACCCGCGGTTAGTATATAATTGGATTAAATATTTAATAATATTAGTAAAATAATTGATTGTATTTAATATACAATATGTCCTGTTCCTTTCTCGTGATACGGTTTGATAAGGTAAAATAATTTATTATGAAAGCCATCTTTTAATCCGAGTTCTATTGCATCATGGTGTGATACTCCATTAGGAAATGAATCGATTATATTGGAGTATTGGTTATAGCTAATCAATAGATAAATTAAATACCATATTGGGAGGGATATTGCTAAGATTTTCTTTGTTTTTTTACTAAGATGAAAGTTGTGTTTTTCTGTCGACATATTGATTTGAAATTAAATTGATTATTGATTATAAACCATTTATTTAACTGTAGTATGTTCCTTTATTTGGATTTGATTAATATAATAATGACTAGCCTTTTAATATGTTATTTATGTAATTTTGGACATTATTGAGAATTTCAATATTGGTGTCTAGGTCTAAATCTTCAAATCCAAAGCCACTCCCAATGAACATCATTCTCTTAATGGCATAAAGGTGTTCATTTGGAGAAGTGTCAGTAGTTGTTTTGGACGCTTCCGGATATTCGTATTTTCCAGTCTTATTGTTCCTGATTTTGAGAGAATCAATATCGATAACAAGATCGGTTCCTGTCCATGTGGCTATCGGGCCCCATAATCTGCGAGTTGAACCTGTGTCGATTACTGCGACAATATCCTCAATTACCTTAGGTATTTTGACTTTGGTTCCAGGAGTTAATTCCTTAGGAACGATATATGCCGCATAGGGTTTGTTTGTTTTGTGTGGGTAGTATGAAGTCCAGTCTAGAATGAGTTCATATAATTCTACTGGCTCCTCTGGTACTTCAGATTTTGGAAGACCATTAAGTGAAGGTGAAGCAGATAAATCCCAATTTTCATCGGCATCAATCCATTGTCTTAATGTGGAAGTTCGTTTGAAGATTTTCGGATTATCTGTTGGTTTAAAATACCAGTCAATGAATTCAGGCATTTCGAAATATTGACCCGTCTGCAGATTGCGCATCACCTTTACACGGTCTTTTATTGCCGGATTGGGTTCAAACTTTTTGAATAAAACCGTATCTCCATTGGTCCGCGCTTCAGTCATGCGTTTTAGGCAAGTTGTTGTTTCAATCTGAGGAAGTAGGTCTTCAGGTTGCTGGAGGTAGTGTTTGATTTTTGCCAACTATAATGTGTTTTATTATTAAGAGCTTTTCAAATTCTTAATTGACCATATTGTCATATATACTAGATACCTTATTGGAAATGCAATAGAGACGATAATAAGAATAACTGAAAAAATAAATGATTCGTCATTTGCGAATCGGGTCCAAGATTGTTCTTGCGCTAAAATGTTCTGCACTCTCGCATTCCTAGCTTTATCTAATGCAACAAACTGAAGCCAGGAAGTCGAATCTTCATTGCTATATGGCTCGTTTTCTAATGTTTTCTTGATGGTTTCCCAATTGTTGCCAATGGAAAATGGCATGGACCTTACTCTACATATTACGTTTGGTAAATCATTTAAAGCTTCTCTTAATCTCTTTTGATACCCTACTTTATCAGAGTGGTATTTTTTACATGCGCTTTTCCAAAAAATAAATGAGTTGGGGTTGCTGCTTTCGGTTAGCTGATTTTCGATCAATTTCAAGTGTAAGAGATTCATAAAATCCCAATAGCGCAAGCCGTCTACTTTTATTTTTTCTTCAATGGAATCTAATTCCTTCATATGCGGCTCCTGGATTTTTCTGTCGTTGTCACTAATTAATTGACAGAGCAAGAGGAATAGTATAATAAATGCGCCGGTGCCAAGTAATACAAGAAACTCGCGAGCTATTATATTCTTTGTATGGTTGTTCATTGCACTTAATTAGAGAAAGAAGTAAATCGCAATAATGCCTATTATTATCCCTACAATGATGGTTGCGATACCAGCGGAGCTACTGGATTCAGGGTTGGATAAGGTAGACAGAGGATCTATAGAAGACGGATGAAAGTTAGAAGATGGTCTTTCTTGGGTATTAGGTATGGGGTTTTCTGAAATTAAATTTGAAATTGCCTTAGTAACTACATCTAAGTGTTTATTGGCCGCAGTTACCTCATGGCTTTGATCGAATGACCCTATCATCCTTTGAACCTCAATTTCGATTTTGGTTATTTCTGGCTCTAAGTAGCATAGATTAATTATTATTTTAACCCCTAAGCTGAGGAATTCAGTTTTTAAAACCTGTAATTCTCCAATTGTTAAGTCTATAGAATGTTGGGTATACCCACTTTTAACTTCGTTTATTTCAGAGCATAAATTTGGTAATAAAATTAATAACTTGTCGAGTGAGTGACGAACTGTTATTGATTTTCGAGGATTTGGTATTGAGCCTATCATTAGATTTTCAAAAATTTATTCAATAGATTGACTTAAGACCTTTTCAATTTCATCGACAAGAGTATTACATTCTGATACGTTCAATTTGATAAACTCCGCATAATCATCAAACAGAGTAATATTTGAATTGGAATAACTAATTGAATAGTATAGGTCGTCCCGAAAATTATATTCATAAAAACCATTTAGAGAGCCATTTTCTATAGAAATTAGAGTATTCTTAATTGCATTTAAAAATGATTGAACCTGTAATTGAGAAGTGAATTCAATGTTGCCATTTATATTCTTCGCAAATTCATTTCTTTGGCTTACCCAAGAGATATTTAGATTATAAGTCTCTTGACTGAAAGAGTGAGTCAATTTAACTGGAAGTGTAGGTGATGTTAAAACTTGGGAATAAGCTTGCGAACTCAATAAAATTATTATTGTCAGCAGTTTTGTTTTCAACTGTGTTAAATTAGTTTTTATAAAAAACATAGCATGATATTATTATAATTGATTCAATAGAATTTTAGTGGCGTTTAAAATTTGTGATTTATATAACACTATTTCGTCAACTGACTCAATTTCAAACCAGTTATCCTTTCCAATTGCCATCTTTTTTTTTGATTTACTGAATTGGAATGTGCAAATGGGCATTCTCTGGTTGTTGTCTAAAAGAATTGAGAATTGGTTTTTCAGATCTCGATGAGTGATTCGATTTGAGATGTCAGCCATTGCTTTACTGCTTGAAGAAATAATCGTTTTTACAATTTGGTAAGCCTGCATTTCTTCTTCTGTTGTTATAATACCGCTATCAGGGCTAAGTGCCCCCTCATTAACTAATCTGTCATAGGCGTCTTTTAAGGAGATGTAATTAATGTTATCCTTTACGAATTGAAGTCTGCTTGGTGTAGATGTGGCAAAGCCCATACGTTTGATTATGGACTTAATCATCCCTTCTGATGGATCAACAAGCTCCTCGTAAAGAGCCTGATCAAACTTTGAAAGAAGGTATTTTTCATTGGCATGTTCCAGGATTGTCTCAGTTTTAAATGCACTAATGTGGAATCTTGCCAAATCCTCAAAGTCTGAATCTTGTGCCTCAAAAGTGTTGAACTCATAAAATGGTTCCTCGTGAAGCTTATCATAGCTGTTGTAGCCAGCGTAGAATTTCCAAACAACCCCGTTTGTTAAGATACCAATTCGCGCCGTTGATACATTGGTGAAATACTCACGTAATTGACTGAATACTTTACCCTGTAGCGCATTATCGTGGTGTTTAGCTTCAATGAGAATGACTGGGTCTTTTCCTTTTGGTGCTAGGGCATAATCGACCTTAAGCTTATTGCCTTTTTTTCCATTGAAGTCAGCGTTTAATTCCGTTACCCAATGATCGAGTTTTTCGTAACCTAAGAGCTTAAGTATAGGCTCAATCAAATACTCTCTAGTTTGAGCTTCGTTGTCACTGTGTTTTCTGGCTTTTTCAAAGTCCCAATTTTTAAATTGACGTTTCAGGGAATTAGCAATCTGCTGCAGGCTAGGAGATGACATTCTGCAATATAAAAAAATATCAAGTCTCATTCATAGTCAATGAATGAAAGGATTTGGTAAGCGTCAAAGTCAGTTTAGGGATTTGTAAAAAAACTTTTCAGAAAACACCTACATCAGCATCATTTGCTACATCATTCAGCAGGTAAGACAATAGGCAGTTCTCGCCAAGATGTGGTGAACCTTCCATTTACTTGGGCGGGAATCCAACGCTTTGAGGATGCCAGTACCCGGATGGCTTCTTGCGTGAATTCAGGACAGCTCTTCGTTTCTTCCAAAACCTGAATATTTGAGATTCGACCTGTGTTATCTACGATGAACCGGAGTTTTACCCTGCCATCGATTCTCATATCTCGGCAACGATCAGGATATTGAAACTCAAATTTCACGTAATCGCGGAAAGCCGATTCTCCACCAGGGTATTCAGCCCGTATATCAACTCGATCTAGAGCTTCAACTTGTCGATTTGGTAGCTGATAATCGCCATCTTCAATTCCAATAATTTCAATGGAGGGTATGGATGGTGCTGCGATAGGCTCGTCCATGTTGTCAGGAACTTTTGAACGGGTAATGAGCTTGGGTTTGATCGAGACGATTGACAAAAAGGAGTCTACAACTATTGTGTCTCCAATATGAAGTTCTGTGGTTGTTTCAAAGCGAATTCGGGTGCTATCCTGCTCCAAGCAGACATATTGGAAGATTCCACTTTGGAATAGGAGAGCAGATAAAATGACAAGGGTTTTCATTTCTAGAGCTTTTCTAGACAATGGTAAAGAAACCTTTTTCCATGGGCAAATTTTGGGCAAATAAAAAAGCGCCTCAAAGTGAGACGCTTGTAACTAATTGATAGTCTTGGTGGGAGCTGAGGGATTCGAACCCCCGACCCTCTGCTTGTAAGGCAGATGCTCTAAACCAACTGAGCTAAGCTCCCGAGGAAAATTTCCCGTTCGGGGCTGCAAATATAGCAAGAGAATTGAACCCAAAAGGGGGCTTGAGAAATTTTTTTCATGAAAATGAGGGCCTCAAGGATTAACACGATGATAATTAGCATTTTGGGATTCTCTAAAATCGGCACAAAACCTTGTTGTACCTTTGTGTTCGCATGCAAGTCGCTCAGAATATCCTAGAAACCATTGGCAATACGCCCATGGTAAAGCTCAATAAACTCGTCGCTGATTTGCCTTGTCAGGTGTATGCCAAGGTAGAAACGGTCAATCCCGGAAATTCGATCAAAGACCGAATGGCCTTGAAAATGATTGAAGATGCCGAGAAATCAGGAGCCTTGAAGCCCGGTGGGGTCATCATTGAAGGAACCAGTGGCAATACGGGAATGGGCTTGGCCATAGCGGCTGTGGTGAAGGGCTATTCGTGCATTTTTACCACCACTGATAAGCAGAGCAAGGAAAAGGTCGATGCCTTGAAGGCTTTTGGCGCCGAGGTGATTGTATGCCCAACCGATGTTGACCCTGAAGATCCGCGTTCCTATTATTCGGTTTCTAGCCGATTGGCCGCTGAGATTCCCAATGCATGGAAGCCCAACCAATACGACAACTTGAGCAACAGCCAAGCCCA
>JAURNL010000030.1 GCA_030830205.1 Crocinitomicaceae bacterium
CTTGATCTAGGAGAAGGACTACATACTTGTACTGTTACAGATGCGAATGGTTGTGTCCAAACTATCTCCGTTAACATCAATCAACCAAGCCCTCTTGATATTACCTTCTTAACCCAAGACACCATGATTTGCTCGGAGTCAAGCATCCTTCTTACTGCTCTTGGTGCTGGTGGTTCAACCACCTACACTTATTCATGGACAGAGAATGGGATTCCAATTGGCAACGGCTCAAATATTACAGTTGACCCAATTAATTCTGGTACTGTTTACTGCGTTACACTGAGTGAGGCCTGCGGCTCTCCGACAACTACTGAGTGTATGACAATTGTATTTCCACTCGATATTATTCCAGTTATAACCGCAGTTGACAATCAAATTTGTACACCAGGGGATTTTGAGCTTCACAATATGTCCACAAACGGTCAGGATATCGCTAGTACCTCTTACCTTTTTTCAAATGGAGATAGTTATAATGTGCCAAACCAAGACGACCTCTTTCATACCATTATTCAACCAGGGATTTATGACCTTACAGTCGTCATGACCTCAGTGCATGGATGTATATATAATGGTTTCTTTGATGATTTATTAACAGTTACAGACAATCCTACTGCAAACTTCACTATTTCTAAAAATCCAGTAACTTGGTTTGAAACTACAGTTCAAACAAATGATGTTTCCATCGGTAATATCTCGCAATTCAGCTGGTCTTCTCCGGGCTCTACAAACATTGCAAGCACAGGCCCAAGTGCGATGATTACCTATCCAGAAGGAGTTACCGGAACATATCCAATCCAGCTTACTGTCACCACAATAGACGGTTGTTCAGATTCAATTACTATTGATATTGATGTAGTTGCAGATGTGATTTTCTATGCCCCAACTGCTTTCACACCAGACGACGATGAACACAACCAAGTATGGGCTTTTTATGTGGAAGGTATCGATTATGAAAACTTCCACCTCGAAATTTACAACCGATGGGGAGAAGTTATATGGGAGACATACGACACCAAAGGATTTTGGGATGGCTATTACAATGGTGTTAAAGTACAACCAGGTACATACAATTGGAAAGCCTGGTATAAAGACAAGGATACCGACGGTAAAACAATTAAAACTGGGATGATTCACGTCATACGATAAACCCAACATGAAATTACTCCTCTTTGCATTCCTTTCTGTATTTACAACGCAGTGCTCAAGAATTTCACAAGAATTACTCATCCTCGCTAACGAAGTTCCTCGCGTTCCCATTGATATGGATGCACCTTCGTTAACTAATGAGGAAGTTATAGCCGGACTCAAAGAAGCTTTACAGCTTGGAATTAAAAATGCTGTCAGCCAAAGTGCAGTTCTTGATGGTTTTTTGGGAAATCCAGAAATTAGATTACCGTTTCCAGCTGATGCGCTTAAAGTTCGCGAAAAAGCCTTACAACTTGGCATGAGCAATCAAGTAGAAAAGTTTGAAACTACCTTGAATCGGGCTGCCGAAGAAGCCGCTAAAGAAGCACTACCAATCTTTACTCAGGCTATTCTCAACATGACCGTTCAGGACGGCTTTACTATATTAAGAGGTGGCAATGGAGCGGCAACTTCATTTTTGAAAAACCAAACCAGTCAGCAGCTTTACAATGCTTTCCTTCCTAAAGTAAAAGAAGCAACTACTAAAGTAAGCCTTACGGCCTATTGGTCACCACTTATGAATAAATACAACGCAGCAGTTACTTTAACGGGCGGAGAAAAAATCAATCCTGACCTAGATAGTTATGTCACACAATTAGCAATCGAGGGCTTATTCAAATTGGTTCAACAAGAAGAAAATCAAATTCGAACAAATCCCGAAGCAAGAGTCACTAACTTACTGCAAAAGGTTTTTAGTTCTCTCTGATTATGCACTACCCACCTACAGAGCTTGTATTAAATGATCAAGGAGCTGTTTATCATTTAGGTCTACAGCCAGAGCAGCTTGCATCCAAAATCATTTTGGTTGGAGACCAAGATAGGGTTGCAAAAATTTCTCGCTATTTTGACCAAATCGAACATCGCGTTCAACACCGAGAATTTGTTAGTCATACGGGTATTTTTCAAGGTAAACGCCTTACTGTTCTTTCTACAGGAATAGGCACAGATAATATAGATATTTGCATGGCTGAACTGGATGCACTTGTCAATATTGACCTAAGCTCTAGAACTGAAAAAAAGGAGAAAACTAGTCTTGAAATCATTAGAATTGGAACTTGTGGTATGCTACAAAAAACGATGCCTATACACAGTTTTGTGCTCTCGACACACGCCATAGGACTAGATAACATTGCCCACTTTTATCCCATCGAATGGACTTCTGAAGAGCAGTTGCTTTTACATGAAATGACAAATCAAGTTCAGTTTCCAAGTCACATTCAGCCCTATTTAAGTATGGCAAGTGTTCGTCTTGTTTCCAAATTAGATAGCGAACATGTGACCAAAGGTATTACCATCACTAGTTCTGGATTTTATGGCCCACAAGGTCGATCTTTGCGACTATCTAGTCTTATGCCAAACATTCATTTAGATCTTGGTGCTTTTGATTACAATGGCTTACAAGTTGTAAATTTTGAGATGGAAAGCTCAGCGATATTTGCCCTTGGAAAGGCGTTGGGGCATGACTGCACAAGTATTTGCCTTGGTGTTGCCAATAGGCCACTAGAAATATTTTCTACGGGTATAGATCTAGCCATGGATGAACTCATTTTATATGTGCTAGAACGTATTTAGAAGCAGGCCTTAAACCAGGCAAACCGACTTTATTTCAATAATTTATCAAGGGTTATATGCAGATTTAAACCTCGTAATTGAGCCCCGCTTGCAACAATCACCCCATTCCCATCTAAAAGAAATGCATTCGGAATAGTGGCAACTTGATAATTGGCAGCTGCTAAACCTTGCACATCTAGTACGTGATATTTCCAATTGAGATGATCGGCAAGAATGGCTTGCTTCCAAGCTTCCTGATCTCGGTCTAGTGAGACGCTAAAAACCTCAAAACCCTTTCCATTTTTAAAATCCTTTTGGCTGTATTTCTGATAGGCTTCTACAACATTAGGACTTTCTTTGCGACACGGGCCGCACCATGATGCCCAGAAATCAACTAATACCATTTTACCACGCAAACTAGATAATTTGAGTGTTTTTCCTTTTGGAGAGACTAAAGCAATTTCGGGTGCCGTTGCATCTTGTGGAATAGGCGTTGTTGCATCTTGTCGAAAACATAATGCATAGCAAGCAAAGGCTACAACTAATGCAAGAAGGAGAATACCTGACTTTTTCATCCTATTCTTCTGATATCTGCACCAATGTTATTCAGGCGATATTCTATATCTTGGTAACCCCGGTCAATTTGCTCAATGTTATGTATCACACTCTTTCCTTTTGCTGAAAGGGCCGCAATCAAAAGTGAAACTCCTGCTCTAATATCTGGCGATGTCATTTCTATACCTTTGAGGTCATGCTCCCGATTGAGTCCTATTACGGTGGCGCGGTGTGGATCGCAAAGTATGATTTGAGCACCCATATCAATTAGTTTGTCTACAAAAAACAATCTGGATTCAAACATTTTTTGGTGAATCAGTACCGAGCCTTTTGCTTGTGTTGCAATGACTAGTATGATCGATAGTAAGTCCGGGGTAAACCCAGGCCAAGGCGCGTCATAAATGGTCATGATTGAACCATCAATAAATGTTTCAATTTCGTATTTCTCTTGCGCCGGAATGAATATATCATCACCTCTGCGTTCGAGTTTGATTCCTAATCGGCGGAAAACATTTGGTATGATTCCAAGGTTCTCCCAGGAGACATCTTTTATCGTAATCTCGGATTGCGTCATAGCAGCCAAACCGATAAAACTACCTATTTCGATCATATCGGGTAGTATACGATGAAAACAGCCTTTGAGTTCTTTTACACCTTGGATATGAAGCATATTAGATCCGATACCCGTAATATTAGCACCCATTGAGTTCAGCATCTTACATAATTGCTGGATGTAAGGCTCACAGGCAGCGTTATAAAAGGTAGTTTCACCTTCCGCCATGACTGCAGCCATAAGTATATTTGCTGTTCCGGTAACAGAAGCTTCATCTAGGTGAATAAATGTACCTTTTAATTGTGGAGCTTCAACCGAGTAGAAATGCTCACCTGCATCATAATTAAACTTGGCGCCAAGGAGCATAAATCCTTCAAAGTGGGTGTCAAGACGACGACGTCCAATTTTATCACCACCAGGCTTAGGAATAAACCCTCGGCCATAGCGTGCTAAAAGTGGACCAACTATCATTATAGATCCGCGCAGAGAGGAAGCACGTTTCTTAAAATCTTCGGTTTCAAGATATGCCAAGTCAATTTCTTTGGCTTGGAAAATATAGGTTCCTTTCTCTACTTTTTCTACCTTGACGCCCATTGTTTGAAGTAAAGCAATGAGCTTGTTCACGTCAACAATATCAGGAACGTTTGAAATAGTGACCTTTTCAGAAGTGAGAAGTGGGGCACAAAGCACTTGAAGAGCTTCATTTTTTGCACCTTGTGGAATAATTTCGCCTTTAAGCGGCTTACCGCCATAAATTTCAAAAGAAGCCATGCCTTATTTTTTGATGAATTTTTTCTTTTTGTTTTTGTTGTTCTTTTGCTTATTAAAGCGTTGATTTTTTTGTTGATTCTGACCAATCCCCATAGTTTTAAGCAAGGTATTGGTATTTACTAAATCATCTGGATTTTCCAATATAAGATCTCCTTTGGAGAGCTCTTTAAGTTGTTGGGCAATAACATGATTTTCTACCGTATCATTATTGTAGGCTAAAAATTGCTTTTTCATGAAATTGGCCATGGTATTCTTGAGGAATTCTTTTTCTTCAGGAACCGTCACTTCTTTGGATGCTTCTAGTATGGATTGAGTGTATTTGCCATAATGTCCATAGCGTATTTTACTCGATGGATAGATCATGCGTTGTGGTTTTTCATTCAACACCTCTTGCTTTGGCTTTTCGTAAGGAGAATCCACATCCAGTTCAAAGTTGGACATCACAAAGAGATGTGTCCATAATTTGTGGCGATAATCTTCAACATCACGCAAGTGTGGATTGAGTTGCCCCATAACTTCTATAATAGCTTTGGCGGCTAAATTACGTTCAGTTCGGTCACTAAGCTCCAATGCATGAGCAATCATATTTTGGACGTTGCGACCATATTCCGGCAAAATAAGCGGACCACGGGTGGTGTTGTATTCCATAGTTATTTTTCTAAATGTGCGCCTAAGGCGTTATCGTATATGGCTTTCGCCTCGGTAATGAAACCGAAATGTTGTTCGTCAACTTGAATTTTTCCTTTGGTAACGTGACCAAGTAGGGTCATATTGACCCCTGAGGCTACCATATACTCTACAAATGCTTCTTCTTGTTCTTCAGTTACGGAAACCACTGCTCGACCTTGACCTTCTCCGAACAAGAAGGCATCCATGCGTATATCTGCGTCAGAGACGATATCAAAACCTAGTTCTCTTGGCATCGACATTTCTATAAGTGAAACATATAAGCCTCCATCGGCAACATCGTGCACGGCATTTACAAGTCCTTCAGAGATGAGACCCTTAATAGCTTGGTGCAACTGGAATTCTTTCTCAAGATCAAAATAGGGTGCAGGAGACGCCTTGACACCATGATAGGTAGCAAGATACTCCGAAGATGAAATATCTTCTTTATAATCACCGAGTAAGAAAATTAAATCACCCTTTTGTTTAAAGTCAAGGGTCATGATTTTATTTTTATCCGGTACAATGCCTATCATTCCAATTGTTGGTGTAGGGAAAACAGGAACCTCTTTTCCATTCATTACCGTCTGGTTATAAAATGATACATTCCCACCGGTGACAGGTGTTTCAAACTTTAGGCAAGCTGCTGACATTCCTTTGATAGCACCTACAAACTGCCAATAAGACTCTGGATTGTAAGGATTTCCAAAATTAAGACAGTTCGTAATTGCACTTGGATTTCCTCCAGCACAGGTTATGTTACGCGCAGCTTCAGAAACAGCTATCATGGTACCAATTTCTGGATCGGCATTTACATAGCGTGAGTTACAGTCAACAGTCATGGCTAATGCTTTGTTAGTGCCTTTGATATTGACAATACCTGCGTCGGACGGCCGATTTGTAGTCATATTGCGGGTACCAACCATGGAGTCATATTGTTCATATACCCATCGTTTGGAGGCAATATTAGGTAAGGCAAGCATAGCATTTGCAACTGCTTTTAGGTCTTCAGGTTCGGCGACCTGAGCAATATCAAACTTTTTGAATTCTTGGTAGTATGCGGGCTCTGAATAATCTCGTTTGTATTGCGGAGCACCCCCACCCAATACAAGTGATTCTGCTGGTACGTCACCAACTAACTGACCATCCATATAATAACGGATGCGTCCGCTATCAGTTACGTGTCCAATTTCTTCGGCGTGGAGATCCCATTTGTCGAATATGTCCTTGACAATTTGTTCTTTACCTTTTTGAACCACAACAAGCATTCGCTCCTGAGATTCTGAGAGCAGAATTTCATATGGCAACATATTTTCTTGACGTGTGGGCACGCGATCTAGGAAAATTTCCATCCCGACGCCTCCGGCAGCACTCATTTCACAAGTCGAGCAAGTTATGCCGGCAGCACCCATATCTTGCATACCAACGATTGCATCTGTTTGTGCAAGTTCCATGGTGGCTTCAAGCAAAAGTTTTTCCATAAATGGATCACCAACCTGAACTGAAGGAAGATCATTTGCCGATTCTTCAGTGATGTCCTTTGAAGCAAATGCAGCACCTGCAATTCCATCTTTGCCTGTGGCAGACCCGACAATAAACACGGGGTTTCCAGGCCCTTTAGCGGTTGCTGAAATAATTTTTTTAGTATCTATAATTCCTGCTGAAAAAGCGTTGACTAGCGGATTAGTATTGTAAGAGTCATCGAAAAAAACTTCGCCTCCGACAATTGGAATTCCAAAAGCATTTCCGTAGTCGCCAATACCTTTAGTTACACCTTTGACCAACCACTTAGTTCTGGCTTCTTCAATATTTCCGAAGCGCAAAGAATTAAGTTGAGCAATGGGACGAGCTCCCATGGTAAAAATATCTCTGTTGATACCACCTACGCCAGTAGCTGCTCCTTGATAAGGCTCTAGGGCACTAGGGTGGTTGTGTGACTCTATTTTGAAAACACAACCTAGACCATCTCCAATATCAACAAGACCTGCATTTTCTTCACCAGCCTTAACCAACATGTGTGGACCGTCTTTTGGCAAGGTCTTGAGCCAAAGAATAGAGTTTTTATAAGAGCAATGCTCACTCCACATGACGGAGTATACGGCTGTTTCGGTGAAATTGGGTGTTCTGCCTAGTATTTCTTTGACGTGTTCAAATTCGTCTGCGCGGAGGCCTAAATCAATGGCTTGTTCGAGCGTGGCTTCTTTTTGGTGATTGGTTTCCATAGAGTTTGAGAATTCAGAGACAAAAGTAACGATTAATCAGATAGCATCTTTCAAATTTTCGCCTTAAATTTGTCCCTTAAAACTTTGAAAAAATGAGTTACGACATCATAGTTGTGGGTAGTGGCCCAGGCGGATACGTCACTGCTATTCGCGCCTCACAGTTAGGCCTAAAAACTGCTATTGTAGAAAGAGAATCCCTAGGAGGCATTTGCCTAAACTGGGGCTGTATTCCAACCAAAGCATTGCTTAAAAGCGCCAATGTATACGAGTACTTGCAGCATGCAGCTGACTACGGCATCAATGTAAAAGAAAGCAGTGCTGACTTCAATGCCATGATCAAACGCAGTCGCGATGTAGCAAGTGGCATGTCTAATGGCATCCAATTCTTAATGAAGAAAAATAAAATTGACGTCCTGAAAGGTAACGGTGTTTTGAAAGCCAATAAAGTTGTTGAGGTTACCGACGAAAATGGTGCTATGACTACTTACACAGCAGCTAAAGGCGTTATTATCGCTACAGGAGCTCGCTCAAGAGAGCTACCAAACCTTCCTCAAGACGGCAGCAAAATTATCGGTTACCGCCAAGCCATGACCCTCCCTACTCAACCCAAAAAGCTTGTAGTTGTAGGTTCTGGAGCTATTGGTGTTGAGTTTGCCTATTTCTACAATGCCATCGGAACGGAAGTAACCATTGTAGAATATCTTCCAAACATTGTACCAGTTGAGGATGAGGATGTTTCTAAACAACTAGAGAAGTCCTTTAAGAAGTCAGGAATCAACATCCTAACGAATGCTTCAGTTGAATCAGTAGATACAAGCGGAAAAGGCTGTGTTGTCAGTATCAAAACTGCAAAAGGAGAAGAAAAAATAGAATGTGATGTTGTACTTTCCGCCGCAGGCGTAGTTACAAATATCGAAAACATTGGTTTAGAAGAACTTGGCATTATTGTAGACAAAGGACGTATCATTGTCGACGATTATTATCAAACTAATTTACCTGGCTATTATGCAATTGGAGATGTCGTTCCTGGTCCCGCATTAGCCCACGTTGCATCAGCAGAAGGTATTATTTGTGTTGAAAAAATTGCTGGTCACCATCCTGAACCACTTAATTATGGAAATATCCCTGGTTGTACTTACTGCTCACCAGAGGTTGCAAGCGTTGGAATGACAGAAAAGGCAGCACGTGAGGCAGGATACGAAATTAAAGTGGGCAAGTTTCCATTCTCCGCCTCTGGAAAGGCAAGTGCAGCAGGTGCTAAAGATGGTTTTGTTAAATTGATTTTTGACGCTAAATACGGCGAACTACTCGGTGGCCACATGATTGGTGCCAACGTTACCGAAATGGTTGCAGAGCTTGTTGCAGTGCGCAAACTAGAAACAACTGGTGAAGAACTCATTAAGACAGTACATCCGCACCCAACGATGTCTGAGGCCATCATGGAAGCTGCCGCTGCAGCTTATGGTGAAGTCATTCACTTGTAAGAAAAATAATTTTTGACTATCAAAAAAGCGCTTCACTTGAAGCGCTTTTTTTATGTATTAAGAAATTTACCAAATAGACATACTCTTCAGACAATTATAGCCCCAATGCCTCGTAAATAAAATCAAATGTAGAGAGGATCACTGGTGCACCATCTACAACTGCTACATTGTGCTCAAAGTGTGCGCTTGGCTGACGGTCAGCTGTCACAATAGTCCATTTATCGTCGAGTGTTTCCACTTTTTCTGTACCCATATTGATCATAGGTTCAATAGCGATAGTGAGTCCGTTTTGAATTTTCTTCCCACGACCTCTTCTGCCGTAATTTGGTATTTGTGGTTCTTCGTGAAGTTCTTTCCCAAGACCGTGTCCTACTAAATCTCTCACAACACCATAACCATGAGCTTCTGCATGTTGCTGAATAGCCCAACCAATATCTTCTAGGCGATTGGCAGTAGTAACTTGTTCAATTCCTAAGTAAAGACATTCTTTAGTGACCTTACATAATTGTTTTTTCTCAGCACTTACCTCCCCTACTTCAAAAGTATAGGCATGGTCGCCGTAATATCCTTTAAAGACAGAACCACAATCAACCGAAACGATATCGCCTTCCTGAATTGGTTTGTCAGTTGGCAAACCATGAACCACCTGTTCATTGACAGAGATCAAGAGTGTACTTGGGCAGCCATACAAACCTTTAAATCCTGGAACAGCATTTTGCGTGAGGATGTAATCTTCGGCTAATTGATCTAAAAATCGTGGCGTGACACCTGGTTTCATGTGCTTTGCAACTAAACCAAGCGTTCGACTCACTATTTGCGCTGCCTCGCGCATGATTTCAATTTCTTGGGGCGTTTTATAACGGATCATGAATTTATCTAAGAGAGACATTTGGCAAAGTTACCAAGAAATTGCATGGTGTCGATGCCATCTGCATAATCGTTAAGCTTCGGACACTGAGCTGAACCAAATGGAATAAAGTCTCTACCCACAACACATTGTATTTGATCTTGTTTTGCAATTAAAAATTCTTTCAACTCTTGCGTGTTGTCATAACGATAATAATGCAGCATACCGAGCGGAGAGTTGAGGTCTTGACTTTCCTTTAACAATAAAAAGTGGTTATCTAAAATAGGAACCTGGTTCATCAAATGAATAGCTTTATTATAGTCGTAATTATTTCCATACTTTTTGTGATTTACAATTTCAGCATAGGGCACCATCGCTTCAAAAAATCGGTTTAAATCAAATGATTTTGACACCAACAAGAGGGTAACGTTACGACATCCACGGCCATAATATTGAAAAATATCTTGACCAAGTAAGGTGAGCTCTGCCTGAGTTTCTGCACCATCTAAAACAGCAACAGAAGTCCGATGACCGCGCAGCAAATGCGGTATTCCTGAAAAGTATTGTTTGAAATGCAACATGCTATTATTAGAACCTGTTGCTATTACAGCATCGTAACCACTCAATTTCAGATCTGCAAATGCAATTTGCTCCTCAAATTGAGGCGCTAAACTTATTAAAATTTGCACGAGAGCTGGCATTAAACGTGCATCCTCACTACTCATCTTAACAAGCGCCTTGTGTCCAGAGAAAAGAACACACATTAAATCATGAAATCCAACCAATGGTAAATTTCCTGGAAGAATCAAAGCCACGGTTTGCGGTTTTTCAGTAGGCGGATAACTAGAGAGCCATTCTTGGAGGACATCCTCTTGAAGCCAATTTGAAATTTCAATAAATGCCATTTGAATGGACTCAAGAGTAAACCAACCATTGAAATGTTGCTCTTTTTGAACAAGAGCATCTAAGGACTCCCATTCCAAGTCAGTCATTGACGATGGACGGGCTTTACCTTTTGCATAAGCCTCTAGGATAAGTCCAAGTGCAGCAAAAGCGGAAATCATTTGGCTTCTATTCACGGTGCAAAAGTACGCTTTTCTATTTTTTTTTATTCGCAATCGCACAAAACATTCGCTCAGTCGTTGTTATATTTGCATAAAAATTTTTACCTATGGCCATAATGATCACCGACGAATGCATTAACTGCGGAGCTTGCGAGCCCGAGTGCCCTAATAATGCCATCTACGAAGGAGGAGCCGAATGGAAATTTACTGATGGTACTACGCTCAAAGGCCTCATTCAAACATTGGACGGAGAAGAAATCGATGCAGATCATGCTTTTGAACCTGTCAATATGGATGTTTATTACATTGCACACGAGAAATGCACTGAGTGCGTTGGGTTCCATGACGAACCCCAATGTGCAGCGGTTTGCCCAGTTGATTGCTGCGTAGATGACCCTGATTACCGCGAATCCGAGGATGAATTACTCGCAAAAAAGAATTTCATGCACTTATAAGGTGTTGAGAGTTATATTATTAGTCCTTCTTTTAATTTATTTTAGTCCCGTACTTTTTGCCGATAACGGCAGGGTGGTTCATGTTGCTTGGGTTGAAAACAAAGATGGCAGCATTAGCAATGCCTCCTCTGCTGAACACTCCCTGTTATTTTTTGAACAGCGCAATCAATTTCTGCAATACAAAGACCCCAATAATCCTTTTTTTAAGATTCGCTACTCAAAATTAGGTGTTGACTGGACCGTCGTGCATGTGTTAGCCTTGCTTTTTACCATCACACTACAAATTCTAACCTTTAGACGTATCAATCGCCGAATGAGGGAAAGCCGCTTCTTCAAGCGTTGGTCTTATCGGTTTTTAAAACTGGTTTTATGGTTTGCAGTCGTTCTTGGCAATATAGGAACTATCTGGGCTATTGATTATTACAATAATCAAATACACTTTCGCTATCACAAGCTTAACGATTTTAATGGCGCATCTATATCCGAACTTCAATCGGGTTTACATAATCGAACCTATTTTAAATCCAAAGAATCTACCATACTCGGCAACCAACTATTTATCAAAAGCGAAAATCAATGGCATACCCAAAGGGTAAATCCAGTATTGCATTTTGAAGTCAATAAGGATGGTGCTGTCTTCTTTAAATCAGACAGACGCTACTTCAAGCCACATCCTGACTCTACAAATAGGTTGGCACCTACACAGTTATTTATTTTTCACCATCTAGCTTCAAATGGCCAAGATAGCGCTGTCATTTATCAGCTTGATCAAAAACAGCTTATGCCCTACCATCAAGAGGTAGATCACGCACAACGCATCCTTTTATTGGTCAATGGCTACAGACCGATTTCTACAAGTCATAACCCAGAAAAGGCACTTCAAGACATCAACAACAAAGGTCTTGAGCACCCCAATTCTGCAAACTTAATCTATCGCAATGATTTCTACCGTTATTGGCCTCATTTGGAGATGGTTGAACCGTTAGAAAGTCGTTTAATGCCAGAAAAGATATTTTACGCTGACGGACACCACAGCGTGAGCAGCTCCAACCACAACTCATTAATTCAATTCGTGAGTAGCGCATCATTTTATCCAAAACCATGCAAAGGACCACACACTTGTTCCACTACAAAAATTGCTAACCAGCAAAAAATTAGAACCTACAATTTATTGGCGACCAGAAGTAACAAAAAGGGTTTTATGAAACGCTTTTATGCGGGCAAACAAGCAGGCAGAAATCTCTTACAAGAATTGCGTAAGAATGGTAATAACACCCAAAACGACACCTTATACGTCGTAAGCCACAGCATGGGACATGCATACTTTTTAGGGATGAGCACCGTGCTACGTGGAAAGGTGAAATTTGGAGGGTACTTTGCATTTGCACCTGAGAATCCAAAAGGTAAAAAAATTCAATACGTAGATTGGCCTATTGTTTATCAATACGGCACCCTACTTTATGGCCCGCAACGACACGCTCCTTGCCAACAAGATGGGGTTGCTCCTCAATGGCGGATGAGCGGACTCCCAGCAAGTCAACAAATCGGTTTTCCCAAGGAACTCAGAAGCCACTTAGGATACTTTAACTCACACTATATTGGTTATTATACCTGGGCATTAGAAATACCACAAGGCCAACCAGGTTATATTGGATGCTATTAAAAAGGAGTAAAGGAACTTAAAATAAGTTCAATCCGGGAACAACCTACCGCTCCATTACTCCATTGCGCATCATGCATCGATATGCCGGGACGTGACATCACAAGTTGCCTGATCTCCTCTTTTAAACGGCCTTCTCCTGCTCCGTGAATGACTAAAAACTTAGCTATCCGTTGCCTACTTTGTAAATTACAGAAACGTTTAAAAGCTGCAATCTGAGCTGTAAATACTTCATGTGCAGCATAATTCGAAGGCAAACCTAGATCTTCGGCATGTAAGTCAATACTAGGAAGCGTTGTCTCTTTAGACTGTACTGCATTAAGCCGCTTGGATCGATCGCTTAATTCTTGATCTTTTAGACTTATTTTATCTACAAAGATAGCATGGCGGGGGCTTATAAGATCCAGCTTATATCTGTAATTAAAACCATTTTCATCCTCGAGGACTACGTAATCATTGTGTAATTCAATGATTTTAAAAATTCCAGTTTCACGGAGGACACCCACCTCTTGCCCGATATACCAATTCATTGAAACTTGATGGCTTTGATAGGTGAAATTCTAGAAACAACTCTACTTGGCATGAGTAATGCAAGCATACAGGTGGTAAATGTCAAGACATTGATGAGTACAAAATTCCATATATTAAAATCAATAGGTACTGCATCAAGATAATAAACCGCAGGATCTAGCTTGAAGACAGCGAATTTTTCCTGAAGCCAACAAATAACCAAAGCCAATATATTACCAATTAGCAAACCTCGCAGTAGTAAATAAGCAGCCTGCCATAAAAATATCCGTCTGATCGAACGATTATTAGCACCCAATGCCTTGAGCAAGCCTACAAATGAGGTGCGTACCACGATTAATACCAAAACTGCTGATCCTACGTTGATAATCCCAATAATCAACATTAAGAATATGATAATCAACACATTGAAGTCTAAAAAATGAAGCCATGAAAACAAATCTGCCTCTGTATCTTGGATATTGCTGACTTGCAATAAATGTTGATTAACTGGCCTCATTTCAACAACATTTTTAATTAGCTTTTCGATTTGAGCCAGCTCGTCAAAATTCGCTAAACCGACCTCAAAACCTGAGATATATTGTCGTGATGTGCCAATCCCATCGGAGAAAATAAAACGCAATTTTCCTTTTTTAGTCTCGAAAACCTGCTCATTTAAACCATCTACTAAACATACAGGCACACCATTTTCTCTCGACAAATCATTTGGAGTTAACAAACTAGGCGTCTTTATTTGTATATCAGCACTATCAATTAAGGTCAATTGATCAGAACTAGTGCTATATCGGTAGGCATATACTTTAATCGTGGTATCCTTGAGGTTTGCAAAGCGATGAGCTGTATAAATATCTTTACCTAAACCCCAGTCAAACAATAAATTAGATGCATCTCCTTCAACTTCTACTTTAATTAAAAAATGAGCTAATGCATCAAGTTGAGGGCGTATTGCAATGCGCGTTCCAAAATCGCTCATTTGTTGCACCAAAGCGAGGTTACCGAAAACTATCTTTTGATCGTACTCTAAAAATCCAGTGTTATAAATACCTACAACTTTTAGTTTTTTGAGTAATGGTTGTTGTTTGATATGGTACGCTGAAATATCTTCATTTAATTTGATATTCAGTTTATTAGCAGTATTTAATGAAACTAATACTTCATTATTATTTAACGGATTCAATAACCTACCTTTGATCAAATGCTCTTGAATGAAAGACCAATCATAGCTTTGTTCAACACCCTTGAGCATCAAACCAAGCATATCTTGCCGCTGGACAAGAGAGTCTTTTCCTGTAGCTATTTGTACAGTGTCATTAAATCGCGTTGACTGTAATAGAATAGGCTTATAGGCTACTGCTTCAAGCCCGTTAACTCCAGGTGTATTTTTCACTTCAGCTAAGAAGGGTATACGGCGATCGAGCGCTTCTGCTTCAAAAATATGTGCAGATCCAGCCTTTGAAATGAAAAGCGGAGCATTAAAACCCGTAATTTTGTCTTTAATCTTGTGTTGAAAACCACGAACAATTGCCAATGTTAAGGAGTTCACAAGTATGGCAAGTGCGATGCTTAAAATAGAAATACGAAGCACAGGCCTCGATACCCGAAGCCCGAGATGCTTTTGACGAATAAGCCTAGTAGATATGAAGCGTTCAAATGACAAAATATTTTTTTTTCAAGTTCAAAAATACACAAAGGTTTTGGCTTCTATGGCGCTGCTCGTATTTTTACATTCTGCCTGTGGACTTTTCGCATTTAAAACCTTCTACCCAAACCCTATTCTCATATCGGAAACCATAGTCATAGACAATGATTCTATTTACACTACAAATGTCCCATACCCATCAAAACAGCAGAAACCAAGTTTACCTGCCCCACAACTTGGTATTGACAGGCTTCATTTATTTGTTGATTCACTGGCTAATAAAAGAATTGCCGTAGTTGCGAATCAAACTTCAGTTGTGGGTGGCGTCCATTTAGTAGACACCCTCTTAGCCCTGAATTTAGATGTTGTCAAAGTTTTCGCGCCTGAACACGGCTTTAGAGGCGATGCAGATGCAGGACAACATGTCGGTAATAGCACAGATATCAAAACCGGATTGCCACTTATTTCACTCTACGGTTCCAACAAAAAGCCAACTGAACAACAACTAGAGGATGTTGACATCATCATCTATGACATTCAAGATGTAGGAGTGCGCTTCTATACTTTCATTTCTACATTGCATTATGTTATAGAAGCTTGTGCCCAAAATAACAAGCAACTAGTTGTCCTAGATCGACCAAATCCAAATGGACATTACATTGATGGACCAATCCTAGAACCTTCTTACAAGTCATTTGTTGGGATGCACCCCGTTCCAATTGTCTATGGTATGACAATTGGAGAATATGCCATCATGATCAATGGCGAAGGTTGGTTACAAGATAGCATGCGATGCCAATTATGGGTTATCCCTTGCAAGAACTATAAACATAAACTACCCTACAGTTTACCTGTTGCTCCTTCACCCAATTTACGCACTGATGCCGCGATCGCGTTTTATCCTAGTCTATGCCTTTTCGAAGCAACAACCGTAAGTGTTGGACGCGGAACCGATCAACCCTTTGAAATCTTTGGACACCCTTATTTCCCACCCAGTGATTTTCAATTTATGCCTGTTTCCACCACTGGAGCAAAAAATCCGCTGCACCAAAATACAATTTGTCAAGGAATCATACTCAACCAAAGAGGCAGCAAGAGAAGCTATCAGCTCAATTTAAATTACCTAATTGAAGCAAAAGAAATGCTAGGAGACAGCATCGTATTTATTGATCAACCATCTTTTTTCAATCGTTTAGCTGGAACGGCGACCCTTAAAGAACAACTAGAAAAAAGTATATGAAAATCTCAGTAGCCAGCGATGTACACTTGGAATTTGGTGACATCAATCTCGAAAACACAGAAGGCGCAGAAGTGCTAATTCTGTCTGGCGACATCTGTGTGGCTGCTGACTTAGACATGCGTGACCGCCGCCAAACTGAATTGGGGTTTGCACGCCGCCGTTCAGAAATGTTCCATGAATTCTTTGAACGCTGTGCCGCAAGTTTCCCCCACGTGATCTATGTGTTAGGCAACCATGAGCACTATCACAGCGACTTTGCTACAACTTTGATCGAAATGCGCCGTAA
>JAURNL010000031.1 GCA_030830205.1 Crocinitomicaceae bacterium
ATGAAGTCAGTATGTTTTCTTCTTCTTTTTTTTAGCGGTATGAGTTTGAGTTTTGCTCAACCTATCCAAGAATATTGGTTGCAAGCCAGAATGAACGGGGTGTATGAAATGGAGAATGGTGCAGATATTCAATTTTGGGGTTTTGGTGACAATGCACCTCCAATTCCAGGAAACAAAGTATTTCTTCCTGGGCCTTTGCTCAGATTCAAAGAAGGAGATAGCGCTATTGTACATTTCAAAAATAATTCACCTGAAATGCATACAATACACTTTCATGGTTTAGACGTATTGACTCCATATGACGGTGTTCCACATACCTCTGTGGAGATTGCTCCAAATAACAGTTTTGATTATAAATTTAAATGTAAAAGTGCCGGGGCATTTTTATATCACTGCCACGTACTTACTACGCTTCACTTGGCAATGGGTATGTATGGCATGGTAATAGTAGATCCACCAACAGGGCCTGGTTCATTGTTTGAAAATGGACCAACATATACTACTGAATATCCGATTTTAGCCTCTGAGTTTGATTTAGATTGGAATAACAATCCTATATCGCCAGGTCCATTTAATTTATTTGAAGCAAATTATTTTTTAGTCAATGGGAAATCTGGCAGCCAACTTTTAAATGGTGACCACGACTTGGTTGGCACAGTTGGACAATCCATGGCCTTGAGGTTTGCCAATATTGGATACGGAAAAGTAAAGTACATTTTTCCAAATTCTTTAACTTTTCAAGTTTTTTCTAGTGACGGAAGACCATTGCCGAACTCATTTACGGCCAATGAGTTAGTATTGTTTCCCGGAGAGAGGTACGATCTCATTTTTACGCCCAATGATACGCTCATGGATTTTTTAACTGTCGAATATTGGGATTTGAGAGATGAACTACTACTCGGTACAAATTTGCTACCTCTTCATATCAATTTACTTTCGCTTCAAGATCTTCAAATAAATGCTATTCTTGAAATAAGACCCAATCCTGCACGAGAAAAAGTTTACATTTCAAACAAGTCTTCTGAGAAGTTATCGGTATCAATCGTTAATCAATTTGGCCAATTTATACTAGAAAAGACCATTTTTCCTGGTGAAAACATCCTTAATATCAATTTGCCAACGGGTCTGTATTTCTTGGAGAGCTCAGAAGGAAGTATTTTGAAGTTGCAGGTACTTAATTGATAGATTTTTTCAATGCCTTTATAGTTTTTATTGATTTTATCAAAGTGTTGATCTGATTATTTTTGGAGAAACATTAATCTAATCGATATGAAAAAGGTTTATCTACTCATGAGTTTCGGTCTAGTTTTAAACCTAGCCGCTCAAAAAGGAAAAAGAAATGTACCACCACCTCCCCCACCTGTAGCAGCTGGGCAGTGTCCAGTAATGCATGGTGGAACTCCCCCTCCAGCCTTGAATGGCTCACATGTTAACCCTATGGTAAACATGAAAGGTAATACCAATCGTGAATGGTGGCCAAATCAGTTAGATTTGAGTGTGTTGCGACAGCATTCAGCTCTTTCAAATCCTATGGGTCCAGATTTCGATTATAAGAAGGCCTTTACTACTTTGGACTATTATGCTTTGAAGGCAGATATTAAAAATGTTCTTACAGCATCTCAAGATTGGTGGCCTGCAGATTTTGGCAACTATGGTCCACTATTTATTCGAATGGCTTGGCATAGTGCTGGGACATACCGCACTGGTGATGGACGTGGTGGTTCTTCTGCTGGTCAACAGCGTTTTGCACCACTAAATAGTTGGCCAGACAATGGGAACCTTGACAAAGCACGTCGTTTGCTTTGGCCAATTAAGCAGAAGTATGGTAACAAAATCTCTTGGGCAGACCTTATGGTATTGGCCGGAAACGTTGCTTTAGAAGAAATGGGTTTCAAAACCTATGGTTTTTCTGCCGGACGTGTTGATGTTTGGGAACCCGAGCAAGACATCTATTGGGGTAAAGAAACCAAATTCTTAGATGACAAACGCTACAGCGACGGTCGTCAGTTGGAAAACCCTTTAGCAGCTGTGCAAATGGGTCTTATTTATGTGAATCCTGAAGGTCCGAACGGAAATCCTGATCCATTAGCTTCGGCCAAAGATATCCGTGAAACCTTTGGACGAATGGGGATGAATGACGAAGAAACAGTAGCACTCATTGCAGGTGGTCACACGTTTGGTAAAACCCATGGAGCAGGTCCTGCTACGCATGTGGGCCCAGAACCAGAAGCTGCACCTATAGAAGAGCAAGGTTTCGGCTGGACCTCCAGTTATAAAAGCGGGAAAGGAAAAGATGCCATCACCTCTGGTCTGGAAGTAACTTGGACAACTGAGCCGGCCCGATGGACCCATGCTTATTTTCAAATCTTGTTTGGATACGAATGGGAACTTACTACAAGCCCTGCTGGGGCAAAGCAATGGGTGGCTAAAACCGAAGATCAAATTATCCCAGATGCATTTGACCCGAACGTGAAGCACAAACCCACCATGCTCACAACTGACCTCGCATTGCGCTTCGATCCAATTTATGGACCGATCTCTAAAAAATTCATGGAAGATCCTAAAGCTTTTGAAGAGGCTTTTGCCAAAGCTTGGTTCAAACTTACACACCGAGACATGGGGCCAATTACGCGCTATGTAGGTCCAGAAGCTCCGAAAGACGCTTTGATCTGGCAAGATCCTATTCCGGCGCTTAATCATGCCATAATTGACGCTACAGATATCGCAAACTTAAAAGTACGCATCTTGAAATCAGGCCTCACCACAAGTGAGCTCGTTGAAACCGCTTGGGCTTCAGCATCAACTTATCGCGATTCTGACCGCAGAGGTGGTGCAAATGGCGCAAGAATTGCGCTTGAGCCTCAGCGTTCTTGGGCAGTCAATAACCCTGCTCAACTCACTAAAGTTTTGGCTGTTTACAAGCAAATCCAAGAGGAGTTCAATGCAAAGGGTGCTGCGAAAAAAGTATCTTTGGCTGATCTTATCGTATTAGGTGGTGCTGCAGGTTTGGAGCAAGCTGCTCAAAATGCTGGTGTAAGTATAAAAGTTCCCTTTGTTCCTGGAAGAATGGATGCAACGCAAGAACAAACAGATGTAAATTCATTTGCAGTATTGGAGCCAATGGCGGACGCATTTAGAAATTACAAAAAGGCACAATATACGTTTACTACCGAAGAATTGATGGTAGACAAAGCGCAATTGCTTGGTCTTACCGCTCCTGAAATGACGGTTTTACTTGGAGGTATGCGCGTGTTAGGCACAAACTTTGATGATTCGAATAAAGGTGTGTTTACTAAAAATGTCGGAACGCTAAGCAATGACTATTTTGTCAATCTACTCGACATGAATATCGTTTGGAAACCTATGGATGCCAATCAGGAATTATTTGAAGGTCGCGACCGCAAAACTGGTGCTGTAGTTTATACTGCTACGCGTGCTGATTTAATCTATGGATCTAATTCTGAACTGCGCGCCATAGCAGAAGTTTATGGCAGCTCAGATGCCAAAGAAAAGTTTGTCAAGGACTTTATCGCTGCTTGGGATAAAATCATGATGGCTGACCGCTTTGAATTATATTAAACAAGAAAAGCCCCGCTTAAACAAAAAAAGCCCCGCAGTGCGGGGCTTTTTGTTATAGAATAAATTCTTAAGTGCTATGGATTAAGCGAGTTGTTAGCAATCAAGTTCTCGACAAAAAGACTTGATTTCCCCTCTCACTTTTCTAAAAGCTTCCATTATTTCTTCCTCGGTCCCGGAGGCCTTTGCAGGATCACTAAAGTTATGATGGATGCGCTTGGCTGAGCTCGGAAAAATCGGGCAGCGCTCGCTTGCGTGATCACAAACCGTTAAAATGAGGTCAAAGGGAATATGTAGGTATTCATCGACATGGTTAGAGGTATGTGCTGAAATATCGATGCTATCTTCCAACATGGTTTGAATAGCTCTCGGATTAACGCCATGGGTTTCTACGCCCGCGCTATAAATAGTTGCAGTTTCTCCATAAAAGTGACGCAAATAACCTTCTGCCAATTGGCTTCTGCAGCTGTTACCTGTGCATAGTACTAAAATGTTTTTCTTCATGAGTTGAAAAATTGTTTCATGTAGAGACTTGCTCTCACTAATAGAATCAAGGCAGGCACTTCAACTAAAGGACCTATTACACCAGCAAAAGCCTGCCCGGAGTCCAGGCCAAAAACGCCAATAGCAACGGCTATTGCTAACTCAAAATTATTTCCGGAGGCTGTGAATGCAACTGTTGCTGTTTGATCATATGTAGCCCCAGTCCATTTAGCAACAAAAAACATCAAGAAAAACATAAGCAGAAAGAAAATGACTAATGGCAATGCTACTTTCAATACATCTATGGGCAACTCAGCAATCAGTTGCCCTTTTAAGCTGAACATGATCACTATGGTGAAGAGTAAAGCATAGAGTGTGAAAGGCGAAATTCGGGGTATAAATTGGGTATTCAGAAAGACTTCTCCTCTCTTACTTGAAATCCAATAACGTAGAAACATAGCAATACCAAAAGGTAAGCCGAGGTATATACCCACAGTCTTTGCTACTGCTATAAAACTCAAATCTATTTGAATAGAATCAAAACCAAATAGTGGTAACATGATCTCTAAATAAAACCAAGCATATGCACTAAAAAAGAGGACTTGTAGTAAACTATTCACTCCGACTAATCCTGCGGCCAACTCCCTGTTTCCACCAGCAAGTTCATTCCAAACAATCACCATTGCAATACAAGGAGCTAAACCAATGATGATCAATCCGGTTAAATATGCAGGATTATCCTTCAAAAAAGTTGTGGCTAAAACAAACATTAAAAAGGGGCCTAAAATCCAAGTAATGAAAAGCGAAATCCCTAAGACTTTTTTATTTTTAAAAACAACCGGTATTTTCTTGAAATCAACCTTTACCAATGGTGGAATCATCATGATGATCAAACCAATAGCGAGTGGAATATTGGTGGTTCCGACAGAAAACTGATTGATCCATTGATCAATATCTGGGAAAACATTACCCAGCGCCACTCCTACTCCCATGGCTAAGAAAATCCATAAGGTCAGGTAGCGATCGACGAAGTTGAGTCTTTTGTTTTTCATTGAATTAAAAGATTAATCTAACAACAACCGCTAGCAGGTGAACAACAAGAACTCACCGAAGATTTCATGTTTTTAGGCAATTTCGCTGCAGGAATACCGCAATGATCTGGCGCTAAGCAGGTGGTTTGTTTGGCTGTAAATTGAAATCCAAAATCTTGAACAGAAAGGCCGTAATTTTCAATGGTTTGACCTTGGAATTCAACTTCTAATTCTTCATCTTTGAGACCGAATAATTGTTCTGATTTTTCGATGATATCCAAAAGTTTTTGAGCAGAAAGGCGATGATCGGTATCATTTGCAAGCCAAATTTGCATTGTGGCTTTGCGTTCTTGACGAACTACCCCACCACAATCCACATAATTTTTGAGAACTAACCCAATTTCTGTGATGTGGTAATGCGCTTCAACCGGTATACCTGAGAGCTGGATAAATGAAGGATTCTCCTTCGGTGCTAATAATTGTACAGCGCTTTTGAATTGTGAGAGTTTCATGAACAACAAGTTTGATTAGAAGGTGAATGAATTTGGTTGATAAAATCGATTAGTATGGGCAATACAATGGGGTTTATACAATAACACACAGAGGTGCCAGATATTTCACCTTTGATCAGGCCAACAGCTTTGAGTTCTTGGAGGTGTCTAGAAATACTAGCTTGTGACAAAGGTAATTCGGTTACAATATCTCCACATATGCAAGATGTTTGATTGGAGATATATTGAAGAATTGCAATTCTTGCCGGATGTCCGAGGGCCTTGAAAAGGTCGGCTAAATGCAGGGTTTGCGTTGTGTAAGATTCAGTTTTTGTGATTCCCATAATATTTATATATCGCAATATTACGATTAATATTTTAATGAAGCATCTAGCTTGTTCTTTTTTAAAAAATTATATTGAAGTAAACGTCAAAACTCCCAGCTTATCTCAGGCTGCCCGCGTCGCGTAAACCTTTATTCCAGACATGCGCAGATTTAATGGCAGGAACTACTTCTTCAGGTGTATCTACAATGGTAAATAAATGATTTAATTCATTAGGCATAAATCTTTCTTCTACAGCTTTTTGCATTAGTATATTAAAAGTATCAAAATAGCCACGCGTATTTAAAATAACGATTGGTTTAGTGAATTGCGCAAGCTTTTTTAATGTGATGGCCTCAAAAAGTTCTTCAAAGGTGCCGGGACCACCTGGCAAGGCGATCAAAGCATCAGTACCCTCCAAAAACTTGGCCTTTCGCTCATGCATAGTTTGGGTATAAATAAAGTCTGAAACACCTTTGTGCCCCCACTCAACTTCGTTCATAAACTGAGGCATAATCCCTCTGATTTGACCACCTGCAGCCAAAACGCTATCGGCGAGTTGTCCCATGAGCCCAGAAGAGCCTCCCCCAAAAACTACTTGAATATCACTTTCAACCAGGTAATGTGCCATCCTCGATGTGGCCTCAAAATAATCTGGATGTATATGCCCACTCGAGGCGCAATAAACACAAACTTGCATGGTCAAAAGTACTTATTCCACCTTGATTTCAAAATGAAATAATTCTGCTCCGGTGGCATTCATCAAATTTATAATTAATTGGCGAGCCTCCTTTGAGCCTTTAACAGCAACATTTCCAAAGTTTCGTTCTGCAATATGACTACCCGGAACACGCAAATCATTAGCCTCAGCAGTGGCGTCATGAATTCCTGATGTCAAAGGTGAAACAGTTAAGTCATAAATAGTAGGTTTTCCTTCTTTTTTGAGTAAACTTAGCTCGCTATGATGACGATCTCCAGTCAAAAATATGACGTTTTTAATCTGCTGTGCGTATATAAAATCAATTATTTCTTGCCTTTCTCCATCAAATCCATTTGCACTATAATTTTCAAAAACAGGAGCGTTATTTAAAAATTGACCTCCAATTGCTACAAATTTAAATGTCGCATTACTAGCTACAAGTGCATCCTTAAACCACGCTAATTGTTCTTGCCCTAATATGGTCCTTTCACCGTCTTTTCGATCATTTGGCGCCCTATCATAGCGATTGTCCAAAAGAAAAAATGCACAGTCTGACCACTCAAACGCATTAGTAATGCCATTTAATTCCGGAAAGTCATGATTCGGATTAGCCCAAAATAATTCAAATACATCCTTACTTAATGATTTATTGATAAAACTTCGGTCCGAATTGTTTGGCCCAAAATCATGATCGTCCCAAATGGCATATTGAGGTGTGTTTGCCAAAAAAGCAGTGAGCTCAGAAAGGTGTCTTGAATGGGTATATCTGTGAATCATGCCGCTGCGCGATGTCCAATCAGGTTCTCTTAAATAGACGTTATCCCCGAGCCACAACATAAAGTGAGGCTCTTGATGTGCTATTTGTTGAAAAATTTGGTAATTGCCACCATATGCTGCACCATTTCGATCATAATTATCCTCATTGATATAAACAC
>JAURNL010000032.1 GCA_030830205.1 Crocinitomicaceae bacterium
ATCCGCTGGGCCTACAAGGTAAATTTAAGTTCGAATTTATACGCTACTCTTCGGTCTATCGTTTTGATCCAATATTGATGGCGTGGCTACAATCAGGCCCTGGTTCAAATGGACAGTTAGCCACGATTTCGACCAACTTGAAGTATCATTTTGGGCAAAAAAATAATCCTCAAAAATTATCCAGGTGGTCGTTTAACACTAATTATGTTTTATTGCTCCAAGAAACTGCGTTTTTGCCTAAACATCAGGCAGCAGCCATAGTTGCATGGCGTGGAGGAGTTTTTAAAGAAAAGCAACTGCAGCTGCATTTGGAGGCTCAGTTGAATTATCAGTCTACTAGTAGGGCCTTGGTCTATCTTCCTGTAGTTGAGAGCTTAGATTGGAATTCAACTCAAGTAGGAACCGTGAACGGGGCTTTTTTCAACGGACAAATTAGCCTAGCAATGGAAGTAAAGACCTTTAGGTTTTTTGTGAATGTCGCTAATTTGGGTACTTATTGGAATCAAGCATCCATTTCAACAGTTAGTGGCTATCCTTTCCCAAGTCTACAAATAAGACTAGGGATAACCTGGGACTTTTGGAATTAATTGAGGAAATAATTGGGATTAATGACCCAATACTTCAGCCATTTTAGCACCGATTTGCGCAGGTGAATCAACCACATGGATACCACACTCACTCATGATGCGTTTCTTTGCTTCTGCCGTATCATCAGCTCCACCTACAATTGCTCCAGCATGACCCATTGTTCGACCTTTTGGGGCAGTTTCTCCGGCAATAAAACCAACAACTGGTTTAGTTCCGTTTTCTTTGATCCAACGTGCCGCGATGGCTTCAAGGTTTCCGCCAATTTCACCTATCATAACAATGCCCTCAGTTTCAGGGTCATTCATAAGTAATTCAACAGCTTCACGGGTTGTAGTGCCAATGATTGGGTCTCCACCTATTCCGATTGCTGTGGTTATTCCCATTCCGGCTTTGGCTACTTGGTCTGCAGCTTCATAGGTAAGGGTTCCGGATTTAGAAACGATACCGATTTTTCCTTTTTTGAAAACGAAACCTGGCATGATGCCTACTTTCGCTTCGCCAGCTGTAATTACACCTGGGCAATTTGGGCCAATTAATCGGGTGTCAAATGCTTTGATGAATTCCTTTGCTTTCACCATATCGTTGACAGGAATTCCTTCCGTGATACAAACAATAACTTTAATGCCAGCTTGAGCAGCTTCCATGATAGCATCAGCAGCAAAGGCTGGTGGTACGAAGATGATAGAGGTATCGGCTTGAGTTTGGTTAACAGCGTCTGCTACAGTATTGAAAACCGGGCGATCTAAGTGACTTGAGCCACCTTTGCCTGGCGTTACACCACCTACCACGTTTGTACCAAATTCAATCATTTGGGTGGCATGAAAAGTACCTTCACTTCCTGTAAAACCTTGAACAATAACTTTGGAGTTTTTATTTACCAATACACTCATAATATCTCTTTTTTTTGCGTGTCAAAATTAAGCATTTATTTGGCATCAAGTACCTTCATTTTAAAATAGAGAATTTTATCTCTTTCAATGCGATCTGTACCGCTTTGACCATAGGCTAATTGAGGTGGGGCAATACAGCGTAACTGACTACCAACCGGAAGTCCGTAAAGGGCTTCTTGCCAACCTTTAATGAGGCCATTGAGTGGCAGGCCAACACCCTGATCCTGAACCTCAATGATTTTTCCTGAAAGCAGTTTTAATGTATAACTCACCCAAATACTGTCATTCAATTGTATGGGTCTTCCCGTTCCTAATGAGTCAATTTTAAGGTAGAGTCCACTACCGGTTGGTTTAAGATCGAGGTCGTATTTAGCAATATATTTTTGAATCTGTTGGTCAAATTTCTGAATTTCTGTTTCATTATAACTACAAGAAGATAACAAGAGGGACCAACCTATGATATGCAGGATGTACTTCATATTTTTTCTAAAACGGCTAAATAATGCTCCTCAACTGTGTAAGCTCTTCGGCATTTGAATCCGCTTTCAATGGCACATTGATGAAGCGTATCATAATCTACATAAAGCCAATTGAATTCCGGACCGCTTATTTTTTTGTAGTGCATCTGAAATTTGAAATTGCCATAGTAGGCTGAATTAAGATCGAGCCAATAGCTGCCGTCTTCATCTTCATAGAGGTATTTTACATCTGTTGAGTCCGCAATAAATCTACCGCCTGGCAACAAAAGGTCATGTACTTTTTTCAGAAATAGGGGTAGATTTTCCAGATTCTTAGCCAATCCTATTCCGTTCATTAAAGATAAGATCGTATCGTATTGCGTTTGGTTATTGACAGCATAGAAGTCAATTTTCTGCGCGTCAAGCCCATTATTTTTCATGTGAGTGACTGCACCTTCTGATAGGTCAATTGCTTTAACAACATGGCCTCTGTCTTGAAGTGCAATTGCATGAACACCTGCTCCCGCGCCAATATCAAGAACCCTCCCTTTGCAGTTATCTAGCGCAATTAATTCGAGTTCAGGCATATCGTCTTCTTTACGAAAGAGCACCTCAATAGGTATGATATCGTCATCACAAAGGTCAGAGCTTACTATGATATCAAATGGTTTTTTATATCTGGCGTAGTCCAGAATGGCCTGTCCAATCGGATCGCCATTATTTGTTTTAGTATTCATATTCGTTAAAATCGGTGAGATCGTCGTCTGCATAATCGTCGTCAAAGTCTTGAAAGCCAAATTCGTCTTCTTCGTCTTCGCTGTCTGCAATTTGATTTTCGGGCCCAAATAGATTTTCATCTAACATGGATCTGGTACTTTCAAGTGGTGCGGTGCCAATGGCGAGTGCCATTATAGGAGAATCTGGAGCTTCTTTTTCATAAGCAATGAGTTCTATTAAGAAAATCCACATCCGCATAAAGTCATATACCAGAATAAAGCGTTGATCAGGCTCAGTGATAAAATCTTGAATAAGACCTTGCTTCATGACAGTGGCTGGTTGATCAGTAGCGTCATCATCATCATAAGACATGTCTAATAACGAAAGTTCATGGCCTTTATCCCAGTTTTCGTTGGAGACATAGAAGCTGGCCATTTGATCTCCGTGGAATCCAAATGCAGCTATTATAGCATGGTAAAAAGTTTCGAAATCTGCATCATTGGCGATGAGAATATCTCTAAAGACCTCTTCATTTTTATCGCTATCAAGAAGTACGCGAAATTTTAAACCTGGCATATTGTTAGATTTAGGATAAAGGTAAGGATTATTCAGGCTTTGGAGGATGATCCACTGCTTTTAAGCCGAGTTCAGCACCAATTTGAAGCATAGCACTATAGGCATCCTCAAAGTTGTTGGCAATTGTTCCTTCTAGAATAGCGTCTTTGATTTGTGCTTTAATTGTTCCAATTGCTGCACATGGCTCAAGTAAGAAGGTGTCCATTATCAACTTCCCTGAAATGGGTGGTTGAAAATTACGTACACGGTCTTTTTCCTCAACTAATTTCAGTTTTTCTGCAACAAGTTCAAAATTCTGCTTGTAACGTTTTACTTTGAATTCGTTTTTACTTGTAATATCTGCGTTGCATAATTGCATGAGGTCGTCGATGTCATCACCGGCTTCATGTAATAAGCGTCTTATTGCCGTATCCGTTACAGATCCTTTAACGAGTGCGATAGGTCGAAGATGAAGCCTGACTAATTTTTGAACATATTTCATTTGGTGGTCCAGGGGTAGGCGCAATCTCTTAAATAATCTTGGTACCATCTTTGCCCCTAGTTCTTCGTGTCCATGAAAGGTCCATCCGACTTGCGGATCAAAACGTTTGGTGGGTGCTTTAGCGATATCATGAAGGATGGCTGCCCACCTTAACCATAGATTTTCAGTGTGGAGTGAAATGTTGTCGAGTACTTCTAATGTGTGAAGAAAGTTGTCTTTGTGGGCTTTACCGTCTTTGGTCTCAATTCCTTGTAGTGCAGTAAGTTCAGGAAAAAAGTACGCAAGTAGTCCTGTAGCTCTCATCAGTTTAAATGCCCTTGAAGGTTGAGCAGTCAAGATCATTTTATTGAGTTCATCTGTTATCCGTTCTTGCGATAGGATTTCAAGTCGATGTGCATTATTTTTTATGGCTTCAAGGCAGAGCGCTGTGATTTGAAAATCAAAACGCGTTGCAAAGCGAATGGCTCTGAGCATACGAAGAGGGTCATCACTAAAGGTAATGTTTGGATCTAGGGGAGTACGTATGATTCCCGCCTCTAAATCTGCTTGGCCATTAAAAGGATCAATAAGTTGGCCAAATGTTTCAGCACGCAAACTAATGGCCATTGAGTTAATGGTGAAGTCTCTGCGATTTTGGTCGTCTTGGAGCGTTCCTGTTGAGGTTTGGGGTTTACGAGAATTAGTGGAATAAGATTCTTTTCGTGCACCTACAAATTCGATATCTAAATCTTTGTATTTGAAATGAGCAGTTCCAAAGTTCTTGAAAATGCTCACCTTTTTAACTTTTAAAATTTGGGAAGTAGCACGCGCTAAATCAGGACCATCTCCAAGTACAAGAATATCTATGTCTTTACTAGGTTGATTCATGAGGAGGTCACGTACCCAACCACCAATTACGAATACCTCTAATTGATGTGCGGTTGCGTATTGCGACAATACCTTAAATACGGGGTGTTTGAGTTGACTAGCGTATGAAACATCCATGGGGCGCAAAGTTAAGCGTATTCGCTGAAAATTGCTCCGTTTAGGATTTAGAAATCGTCATCTTCTTCTTCATCATCAAAGAAATCTTCTTCTGGTTTTTTGTAATTGAGCAATTCATCATCGAAATCATCATCGTCGTCTTCAAAAAACCTTGGATTCTTACCGCTTTTTTTGTAGGCATCCATTTTTGGTTTTTTGCTGCGGTTATCATCTTCGATTTTACGATCTTTTTCTTTGGTTTTTTTACGCGGTTCTTGCTTTGGTAGAACAAATGAAGTACTAGGGCTTGGCTCTTCAGACTCACCCATTTCTCTAATAGTACCTGGTTCAAATGACTTAGGAGCAGTCGTTTGTTCTCGAGGAGTGAAGGGTCTCGGATTGGATCGATTGTCATTGCGCTGTTCTGCTTCTTTGACAGCGAGGGCACGTCCATTGATTACATGACCGTCAAGCGACTCTATCGCGCGCAATGCTTCTTGACGATCTGCCATTTCTACAAATGCAAATCCACGTGGCTTTCCTGTTTCACGATCAGTGGCAACAGTTGCTTTGAGGACGGTGCCGTAGTTTTCAAAAAGTTGGCGCAGCTCCTGATTGCTGACACCAAAATCAAGTTTTGCAACAAAAATACTTGTCATAATGTGAATTAAACAACACAGATTTAGGTAACTACTATTCGTTATTGCTCCGAAATTAGAATAAAAATAAAAATCTGCCTACTTTTTCAAAAAAAATATTCATTGCCTGTCAGTTATCTTAATCAAGGAGGCATGCATTAAAACAATTATATTTGTAACATGCGTTTGGTTCGACACATTCCCCACGAGCACTTTCTTGTCTCGCTACATCAATACAACGATAATTATATACTCAGTATTACACTTGACGAATATCAACAACAATTTAAAGTTCCCGTAGCAAATATCTCTAACCTCGATCTTCTTGAGCAACAACTCGACGCTGCTTTCTACTCGGCTTGTTTGCAAGACTTTATTCGTATGAGAGAACGCTGGCATCGACTTATTACACCCCTACAACATGACTAAGATAATTTTTTCACTTTTCTTTTTAGCTACAATTGTAGCTTGTTCAACACCTGTTAAACCCAAAAAAAATCAAACACCGAAGGTTCCAGTCACTCGGCTAGATGGTCTTAAAATTGCCTACTATTCAAATGATAGTCTGAAGAAATACTTTGAGTTCTTTAAAAAGGAAGAGGCTGCAGCGGAAAAAATTCAAAAGCGCTTTGAAAAAGAACTTCAAAAGCGCAATGAGGCTTATGAGAATTACATATTAAAAAAAGATCAAGAAGCCAGAGCCGGACTATTATCTCAAAACGAAATCGCTATGGTGCAACAAAGAGCTCAACAGATGCAATCAGAGCTTATGCAATATCAGCAAACTGAAGGTGCCCGAATTGAAAAACAAACGCTTCAATCACTTGAGGCGATTAATAAAAAAGTAGAGCTTTGGGGTAAAAAATATTGTGAGAAACACCATATTGATTTGTTGCTGATTCAAGGTCAAGGCGGTCAGATCAATTATATCAATCAAAAAATGGATGTGACTAAAGAGTTTATTAATTTCCTGAACGAAAATCAAAGTAAAATCGAAAAAGAATTTTAGTTTCATGCGTCCAAATCCCGCCCTCCAATTAGATAATGTTGCTGAATATTTACTCTACATCTTCCAGCTAGAAGCCCTTGTCCGCACAACTGGATTAGACATCAATCGCATTGAGCAAGAGCTTTTAGCCCCCGCATTTACTGATCCTACTCAACTTGAATACCAAGTCACTTGGTACCGTTCTATTGTCAATGAAATGCAGCAGCGTGGTCTAGAAAAAGAAGGACATCTAGAGCAAGTAGAAGAAATTCTCATGGAACTCATTTATTTGCACAATACTTTACTCACTATTTTAAACGACGAGAAATACAAAGGTTTGTGCGAACAGGCACACGATGCACTTCAAGCGTTCAAGCTCAAGTCTAAAATGTCCAATAGACATGATGTTGAAGTTCTGTTGCATGCGATGTTCATGAAATTGCAACTGAAAATGAAGAAGCAAGAAATCAGTGCTGAAACGGACGCGGCCTTTGATTTATTTCGAATTCAATTAGCTTACCTCTCTGTTAATTACAAGCGAATGAAAGCTGGTGAGCTCAATTTTGTTCAGAATTAATTTTCAAAGTAGATTTATCTGGCCGTCTTGATCGGAAAGTTTTTGCACTGAAGCAGCTTATTTTGATTGGAATCAATTTCATAAATCAGATGGTCTTTACCATTACTCAAGATTAACCAAGATGCCTTTAACTTATTTTGATACGTCGAGATTTGTATAAAAACTTCATGACTTATTTTAATTTGCGGAGCTTTACACTCTACAAGTATCTCGGTCTCAAATTTTTCATTGTAAACAACGAGGTCCCAACGCCGGGTGAATCCATCGTATTGTATTTGTTTTTCTACAACCATTTTTTCGATGGCATATCCTTGATGCAGATTTAAAAAAGAGATGAGGTGTTGTCTTACCCATTCTTCAGGGGTGAGGATAATTTGTTTTTTTCGTATGAGGCAATTGACGAAAATACGACCAGCCTTGCTGCTTAATTTGAGTGGGGCAGGTGGTAAGTTCAGGACTTGAAGCAAAGACATCAAATTCCCGGAAGTAAAAGGTGGATATCTTTGTATTGTAGATCGAAAACCTTACCCAATACCTCATTGGTCAATATACCTCTAAACATATAAACGCCATTTCTAAAACCATTATGGGTTCTTATGAGATCTGGAACACCACCTCGTTCACCCATTTCTAATAAAAGGGGAGAAAGTGTATTGGATAGGGCAAAGGAGGCAGTTCTAGAAACGCGCGATGCTATGTTTGGAACACAATAATGGGTTACATCGTATTTTACAAAGGTCGGTTCACTGTGATTTGTAATGCGAGATGTTTCAAAGCACCCCCCTTGATCAATACTTACATCAATGACTACTGAGCCAGGTTTCATCTGCCTAATCATATCTTCAGAGACTACGCATGGGGTACGTCCTATAGTAGAACGCAATGCACCAATTACTACATCTGCTCTTTTTACTGCCTTGGCTAAAACTTTTGGTTGTAATATGGAGGTGAACACACGCTGGCCAAGGTCATTTTGCAATCTGCGTAGTCTGGAAAGAGAATTATCAAATATTTTTACGGAGGCACCAAGCCCTAATGCCGCTCTTGTAGCAAACTCTCCAACGGTACCAGCTCCTAGAACTACGATTTCTGTGGGTTGCACTCCTGCTATTCCTCCAAGCATTAATCCTTTCCCTTCAGAAAATGATGAAAGTAATTCACCAGCAACGAGCACAGAGGTGGTGCCTGCTATTTCACTCATGGTGCGTACAATTGAAAAAACACCTTCTTCATCACGAATGTAATCCCAGGCAATTGCTGTAATTTTTTTAGCACTTAGTTGTTGTAAGATTTCTTTTGGCTGCGTGGCAAGTTGCAGGGCAGAGATAAAAGTCTGGTTACCTGGCATGAGCTTTATTTCCTCTTCAGATGGCGGAGCAACCTTTAAAATAATATCAGATTGGTACACTCCTTTACGGTCATGTATGATTTGTGCCCCTGCCTCACTGTATTCATTATCTGAAAAATGTGCTCCTTCCCCGGCTTTACTTTCAATTAATACTTGGTGTCCGTTGGCAACTAATAAACTAACTGCCTCTGGAACCAATGCAACTCTCCTTTCTTGAAAGGAGGTTTCTTTGGGAATGCCAATAAGTAAGGTACCTTTCTTACGACGCACTTCAAGTAAGTCCTCTTTAGGCATGAGAGCTCCTTGTTGAATAAGAGTTTTGAGCAGGTGTGGATCAGTGGTCATAGCACAGCGAGATTTCTCGACATTGGTCTGGTTCAATACGAATATACAGCGTAAAGTGCTGTTTTGGAATAATTGGTGCTATTTTTTGTGGCCATTCGACAAAAAAATGAGCATTTTCATCGAAAAGTTCATCAAGACCCAAATTGGGAAGTTCCCTCTCATTTTCAATGCGATAACAATCTAAATGATAAATAGCACCTGCAATAGGGCTGTCGTATGCTTGGATGATGGCAAAAGTTGGGGATCCTTCAAAGTGAGGTATACCAGCAGTATTGAGTAAAGCTCTCACCATGGTAGTTTTTCCTGCACCCATTTCTGCATCGATGGCTATAAATGATGGCTTGGATAGAAAACTCCAAATGGCTTTTGCAATATTTGGTAGCATATCCTCACTTACATGAGGCCAAAAACCTATCCTATTGGTTGTCATGATAGGGGATTTCTTGGTTGTTAATCCACTGAAATAACATTAATGTTTCGTTATCGAAGCGGGCAAAAGTGTTGTAGCGTAACCAATCACCAGTATTCACATAAAATGTTTTGTCGTGTGCTAAAAACAAGGGAAGGTGTCTGTGTCCAAAAATGTAATAATCATGGTGTTTTTGGGTTTCCAATTCTTTTACATGTTGGAAGAGCCATTCATTTTCAGGGCCGTTATATTTGGCATCTTTGGCACCTCCGTTTGCACGGCTTCGACGCGACAGAAAAGTAGCCAAACCAATACCAAAATTTGGATGCAATCTGGCAAAAAGCCATTGACATAAGCTACTTCTGAAAATTAATTTGAGTGCTTTATATTTGTAATCGCCGGGACCAAGACCGTCACCATGATGCAAGAAAAACAATTTGTTGTCATACTCAAAAGTATGTGCATTGCTGTGTATGATGAGTCCTAATTCTTTTTCAAAATAATCAAAAACCCACATGTCGTGATTGCCTTTGAAATAATGAACTTCAATGCCTGCATCCGTTAATTCAGCAATTTTGCCAAAAAGCCTTGTGTAACCTTTGGGAATCACGTTTTGATATTCAAACCAAAAATCAAATATATCTCCAAGTAAATAAATTGCTTTTGCAGATTTTTTGATGTGATCTAACCATTGGATGAATACCTTTTCACGCTCGAAACTTTTAGAGGAATTAGGCGCACCTAAATGTAAGTCCGAGGCAAAATAGAGGTATTTTTTTTGTTCACCCATTAAAATCCAAAGATTTGTTGAAGCGTTTGTTCTAGAGCGGCTCCTCTTAGGTTGGTTGCTATGACACGGCCTTCTTTGTCAAGCAATACTGTAAATGGAATAGATTGCACATGATAAAGTTGAGCTACTTTACTTTGCCATCCGCCAAGATCACTTACGTGATTGGGCCAAATTAATTGATCTGCTGCAATTGCAGCTAGCCATTTATCTTTATTTGAATCCAAAGATACACTCATAACGGTGAAGCCTGCATCTTTGTATTTTTGATAGTTCTTAACAACATTGGGATTTTCAGCTCGGCAAGGCCCGCACCAGGAAGCCCAAAAATCTAGTAGAACTACTTGACCACGTAAATCTGAAAGCTTCATTTTCTTTTTACCATCTGTACGTAATTCTTGAAAATCAGGTACGGATTTTCCAGGTGCAAATGGATTTGCGGCATCTCTTTCTTGCTTTTTATTAAGGTATTGCTGATATAGATTTTGAACAATTGTACTTTGTCCAAAACTTTGATAGAGAGGGATAATTAGCTTTTCATAAGAAGCAAAATCTTGGTCTATTTGAATGCCGCTCAGGGGTAAAATAATAGCCGCTGAATTAGCATACATTCCAACAAAACTTTGTAATGCAGTTTGAAACTGACTGTAAGCTTGAGTCATGTAGTTATTAATTTCTGCTTCTTTAGTCGGATCTGCTTTGATCGCAGACATAGCGGAGTCAGCCTTGTTGCGCCAATTTGTGTTGAGGACTATGTATTCGTGCATCTGACGAGATTCTTCAGCATTTACAAAATTGCAATGTTGTAGCAAGTTTCGCCCATCTCCATAAACCTGTATTCGAGAGCTGTCACGGATCACTAAATTCAAGCTGTTTTGTCCAATGCGTAGCAGGTAATAGTCAGGACTAGGTAGTTCTCCTTTCAACTCGAAATTGCCATTTTTATCCAAGGGACTTGAATGATAATTTTTATAGGTATTTCCAAATTGTTGTGAAATAAAAATTGAATCAGCTCCGCTGGCAAAGATTTGACCACTTACTTGAAAGTATTGTACTTGTGCTTGAATGAGCAAAGGTAAATACAGCAGTATGATAAGGATTTGTTTCATTTTAGTTGAATATGGAGGCTAGCTTATCTTTAAGTTTTTGGCCGCGTAAGTTAGTACCAATAATCTTCCCCTCAGGGTTTATTAAAACAGTATAGGGAATACCATCGAACTGATAAAGTTGTGGTAGATTAGATTTCCAACCTTGCAGGTCGCTTACGTGATCAGGCCAAATCATACCCCAAGATTGGATGGCTTCTTTCCATTTGGCTTGATCTTCATCTAAAGAGACACTAAAAATGGTAAATCCTTTACTCTTATATCTTTGATAAAGTTCAACAACATTAGGCATTTCCATTTTGCAAGGACCGCACCAAGAGGCCCAAAAATCAATGAGTACATATTTACCTTTCAGACTATTGAGGGATCTTACTTTTCCATTTGGATCCGAAAGTTCAATATCTGGAGCCGCCATACTTCCATTTGTCATTTGAGTGTAGGCAAAAAATGCGTCTTCAATTTGGACAAATTGAGCCATCATATTTTGACTTGCCGGCTGGCCTGGAAATTTTTTGGCGAATGCATCGCTCAATTTTTGAAGTGTCTGTAGGTGCTCGGTATTCCAATCTTCGAAACCAGTTGTGGGTAGTAAATTCATGCTGAGCATGATGTTTAAAGGACTTGAAAGATCTTGGTGAATAGCCTTGACACAAAAGTTTTCGTAGTTCTTTTTTGCATTGGAATAAGCATTGTTGATCTGCTCCTGGTCTAACTTACCGGGATTTTGCTGCAATTCATTTTGTAAAGATTCAAAACGCTTGGTTTCTTTCATGAGCGCTGCATAGGTTTCAGCCCACTGAACACCCTTGATCCCGGGTTTGAAGTTAAATTGTGAAAGCCTACAATCTAATATGATTTGGTCCTGGGGTTGTAAGGGTAGCCAGATTGTACTTCCTTCTAAATCGGAGATACGTAAGTTGTATATCCCTAAACCTGGGATGTTTGCGGGCAAATTAAAAGTACCATCTTCGGCAATTTCAGTTTGGGCAACTGAAATTACACCGCGATCGCTAGGTGCCTCCAAAAATAGTTGTAAACCACCTGCACCATTAATTCGACCACTGATTGATAGATTTTCTTCTAGTCCATTTTTCTCTAGGTCTGAGCGAGTGGTATACCAAATGGTGATTATCCCAACAGTTAGCAGGAGTAGTATCCATAATGTCTTTTTGTTGAATTTTAAAAAGGACATTAGCTATCGAGTTTTTGTCTGAGTAAGCCATTAGCTGCCTTAGGGTCAGCTTTTCCGCCTGAAACTTTCATGAGTTGCCCCATAAAAAATCCAATCAGTTGTTTTTCACCATTTCTGTACCGTGCAACTTCATCCTGGTTTTGTTCGATAACTGTTGAAATAAAAGCCTCAATCACTGAGCTATCAGAGCTTTGGATTAGGTTGAGCCTTTCAGCAATTTCAAGGGGAGTTTCTGAAGAGTCAAACAGAGCTGGAAAGAGTCGTTGAGCAGCAATGGAGTTGGAGATTTTACCTTCGTCAATAAGCGCAATTAATGCTGTAATTCGTCCGGGAGCAATTGGAAATTCAGAGATATCAATTCCATTTTCATTGAGATAGGATTTAATTTCTCCCATGAGCCAGTTGGCAGCTGCCTTGTAGTTTTTTGTTTCGCTTATAAGTGCTTCGTAATACAAGGCTAACCCTTTCTGATCGGTAATATTATAGGCATCGTAGTCGCTCAGGCCATAGGTTTGAGTATATCTTTCAAACAAGACATGAGGTAGTGCTGGCATTTGGTTGGCAATTTCTTGGATTTGCGCAACGCTAACCGTGATTGGTGGAAGATCTGGTTCAGGAAAATAACGATAGTCATTGGCGGCCTCCTTGGTTCGCATAGAGATGGTGCAGCCTTTAATGGCATCAAAAGCACGTGTTTCTTGGGTGAGGGTTTCACCACTTTCCAAGGCTTCAATTTGGCGAATAATCTCAAATTCAATGGCTCTTTGAACGTTGCGAATCGAATTCATATTTTTCACTTCTACCTTGGTACCAAAATCTTTGGCGCCAACAAGTCTTACGGATACATTGGCATCGCAACGCATAGAACCCTCTTCCATGTTGCCATCACAGATATCAAGATAACGAAGTAATTTACGCACCTCTGTAAGATAGTTATAGGCTTCAGTGGAAGAGCGTAAATCTGGTTCGGAAACAATTTCGAGTAGGGGAGTTCCTGCTCTATTGAGGTCAACGAGTGTATCGTAAACATCTACATCATGGATGCTTTTACCAGCGTCTTCTTCCATGTGTATACGGGTGAGCCCAATTGATTTTTGGGAGCCGTTGTCAGTGCGTATCAGGATCTGACCACCGGTACATATAGGTGTAGTGTCTTGGGTTATTTGATATCCCTTCGGTAGATCGGGGTAAAAATAATTTTTACGGGCAAAATGTTGAGTTGGAGCTATGTTACAACCGCAAGCCAAACCAAGTCTAATAGCAAAATCGATGGTTCGACGATTCATTACTGGTAGTGTCCCTGGATGCCCCAAGGTAATAGCACTTACGTTCGTATTTGGAGCAGATCCGTATGCATTGATATCCGATGAATAAGCTTTGGTTTGGGTCAGGAGTTGAGCGTGGACTTCAAGTCCTATTACAACTTCATAACGATCTCTTAGCGTTTGTTCCATGCTTTGGCTCCTAATTATTTAGATGCTTGAAATAAGTTCTTTCATGATTTGCGTCATTTTGGGCTCTTGTCGACTCGCCACTTCGATGACATCTTGTACACTGACTTTTTTAATTTTTCCAGGTACTCCTAGGTCAGTGATTATCGAAATGGCAAAACAAGGGATGTTCATGTGACGTGCAACAATGACTTCGGGAACTGTTGACATGCCGACAGCATCGGCGCCAATAACTCGAACATATTTATATTCAGAAGGTGTTTCAAGTGTGGGGCCTGTAAGACCTGCATAGCAGCCGACTGCCACACGTATCCCAAGTGTTTTGGCAATTTGAGTTGCTTTATCAATCATTTCTTGGTCATATGGATCACTCATATCAGGGAAGCGCGGTCCAAGTTCGTCTATGTTTTTACCTATTAGCGGATTTCCTGGAAATAAGTTGATGTGATCATTCATGATCATAATTTCACCGACTTCAAAGTCTGGGTTTACACCTCCTGATGCATTACTGACAAAAAGCCGTTCAATTCCCAAGAGTTTCATGACGCGCACAGGAAAGGTTACTTGTTGGAGTGTATAGCCCTCGTAAAAATGGAATCGTCCCTGCATCGCAACAACGTTTTTTCCACCGATCCGACCAAAGATCAATTTGCCAGAGTGGCTTTCTACAGTTGACACTGGGAAGTTTGGGATGTCTTCGTAGTTAATTTCGTCTATGATGTCGATTTCTTTAACCAATCCACCTAAACCAGTTCCTAAAATGATCCCAATACTGGGTACAATAGCTGTTTTGCTTTGAATATAAGCAGTACTTTCTTTAATTTGAGCTAACATATCTGTTGATAAATTGATTAAATGCAATAGGATTTTGCCATTCGAGTTCAAAAGTTAGAAGATACCAGGGGTACTTTAGTTGGTCTTCTGGACTCAGTAAATCTTGGATTTTTACCCAATCTTTGGCGGTAGTCACAATTGCCGTATTTTCTGTTGCAAAGGTATCAAAAAATTGATGAATTTTTGATACATCCGATGCCTTATAGGTGTGGTGATCAGGATAACTAATTTCCTGGGTTTTCACTTCTTGGTCAAAAGCCCCCTTTAAAAACTGGGGGTGGGCGATAGCACTGACAATGAGTACTTCTTTAACGTCCTTAAGATTTTTGGTTAGTGGGGAAAGTGGTCGATAGGCGTATCTAGAAAAAAAGATGGGAATATTCCACTTCTCGTAGTCTTTTATGAATGATTGATAATCAACGCTATCAAATGCTGGACATTTAGTGACAATGAGTGCATGCGCACGTTTGAGCCCACTTATTGGCTCTCTTAAATTTCCTGAAGGTAAAAGCGCATCCTGCCGAATAGGACGCCCCCAGGTAGTAAGCACGAGATTTAATCCGGCACTTACCCATCTGTGTTGAAATGCGTCGTCTAAGATGATCAAAGAATTTGAATTCAAGCTTCTGAGTCTTTGCACACCATATTGTCGGTTTTCACAAACGGCAAATTGTGCGTTGGTATGATGCAGCTTGAAAAGCATAAGCGGTTCGTCTCCAACTTGTTGAGCGGACGCATTCCTGTCTAGTAAGATGAAACCTTTAGTATTGCGACCATATCCACGACTTAGTACTTGAATGTCAAATCGTTCTTTGAGTTGCTCGATAAGATATGACACATGTGGGGACTTCCCAGTACCACCTACCGTAATATTACCTACGCATATTGATTTTCCTTCAATTGCTCTACTTCGAAAGAGCCCTATGTCAAAACATAGGTTGCGCAACCAAATGATTGTACCATAGATTAGCGCAAACGGATATAGCGCAAGTCTGCGCATTTTACTGAGTGTGATAGTCTGAAAATGCCTGATCGTCAGCGAAGTAGTAAATCCTGACTTGAGCGGTATCGTTCAAGAAATCGATTTTACCTACTTCAACGCGATTGATGGTAAGGCCAGTTCGTTTTTCTAGATCTGCTTTGAGTAGATCTTGTTTGTCAGGCTTGATAAGGTCTATGCGTTCGTAATTGATAGTTTTACGCGTTTCATGCTTCACGAGCCACACGTTTTCGAGCAGATAGGTAAGCAAAACCACAAAAATGTTAATCACAGCAACTTCTGAAATACTCAATTCATTAGATGCCAGGGCGTTGACAACACTGATGCCAATTACCATAAACAAATAAGTCATTTCCTTTATTTCGATCGCATCTGTACGGTATCGGATGATACCAAAAATAGCAAACAAGCCCAAGCCCATTCCGGTGTCAATATCCATTTGCATCAGGCCGAAGCACAAAAAGAATGTAATTGTACCTATCAAATAATAGGTAAAAAGGTAATCTTTGCGACGGGTTTTTGTATAGTAAAGTACACGAATAAGTAGCGTAAGAAAAAGGAGGTTGATCACTAAACGCAATATAAGTCCATAGAAATCTTCGCTGAACCAAGTTATATGGTTTGGTGATATCACTTTCTTTAATGGGAGTAAACTGAACAGGTTAGCTAGCATGATTTATTTTGTTTAAAAAGAGAAGCTTCTTTTTGAAGCGATTAAATTTGAGTACTTCTTCACCATAAATTTCTACACTGCCGATACAATATTTGGAAAGTCGATATGGTCTGATGCGTTCCTTTTTCATCAGTGCGTAAAAGGGTGAATTTCGATCGAGTTTTTCTTGTTTAAGTTCGGCAATTACCAGTTGTTTAAAATCTCTTTGGATATCACCCATGTGAAAGTGAATATGAAGGTCAAGGGTAAGTCGTTCTTTACTCGTTTTGGAAACAAGTGTTATACGTTGAAATGAATTCCACATGGTAGGACGCAACTTTGTGTCTTCTTGAAGTTGCCTACGTAAGAAGTCGCGTTCTTTTTCTTCTTGTAATTCGTTAAAATCATTGGTCAGGATACGTCTTTTGTCTGTGCGACCTTTGATTTTATGTTTGATTTCTAAAAAATGGATGTTAGATTCAACATATTTTCGAATTCGGACTTTGAAGCGATCAGCCTTACCGTTGTGATGATCCCTAAAAAATGAGAAAGATTCATCATCAAAGTAGAGGCTTTCATAGTGAGGTAGCATAGTGCCTTCTACTTTGAGTGCACGATAGTGTTGAGCAAGTAGCGGTAGAAAACGCATGAGGTCATCTTGTCTAAACGCAAACTTGGTGTCTATGCGGTTCATCAGATTGACATCGGCCATTTCGCGGAGGTCTATGGGGTCAAACTGCTCAATTTCTATTTTTATATTACTCATCTATGTTTTTCAAAAATAAGAAATTCTTAGCTGTTTGTTTACTTTTGTTCTATGAAGTTTAAAATTCTCTTACTCGGCTCAGGCGAACTTGGAAAAGAGTTTGTCATAGCTGCCAAGCGTTACGGACAAACTGTAATTGCTGTAGATAGTTACCCAGGGGCACCTGCCATGCAAGTGGCAGACCATTTTGAAGTCATCGATATGTTAGATGCAGCAGCACTTGATGTTGTCGTGTCGAAATATTGTCCGGATATAATAGTGCCGGAGATAGAAGCTATTCGAACAGAACAGCTCTTCAAATACGAAGCTCAAGGTATGCGTGTAGTTCCAAGTGCCAAGGCAGCGAATTTTACTATGAATCGCAAATCAATTCGGGATCTCGCTGCCATAGAATTAGGCGTAAGAACTGCACCTTATCGATATGCAACCACCCTTTCTCAACTTCGTGATGGTGTTGCTCATTGTGGCTTTCCTTGTGTAGTAAAGCCTTTAATGTCGAGTTCCGGAAAAGGTCAGTCTGTGATTCGTACGGAGGCAGATATTGAAACGGCTTGGAATTATGCAATGGAAGGATCTAGGGGTGATCTCAAAGAGGTCATTGTGGAGGGTTTCATTGACTTTGATTACGAGATTACATTACTAACCGTGACACAACAAAATGGCCCCACATTGTTTTGTGCACCTATTGGTCACCGACAAGAGCGGGGAGATTACCAAGAAAGTTGGCAACCTATGCTAATGAATCCTGCTTACCTAGCAGAAGCGCAAGAAATGGCTCAAAGCGTTACAGCCGCATTGGGTGGAGCAGGAATTTGGGGGGTTGAATTTTTTATCACGTCAGAAGGAGCATATTTTTCAGAGCTTTCTCCAAGGCCACACGATACTGGTATGGTAACTTTAGCTGGCACACAAAACCTCAATGAGTTTGAGCTCCATGCCAGAGCGGTACTAGGCTTGCCAATTTCCCAAATTACTCAGGTGCAAAATGGAGCAAGTGCTGTAGTTTTGGCTACTCAAAATAGTGACACAGCACCTCAATTCCTCGGGCTTGACAAAGTGCTTAACGACCCTATGGCTGAGGTGCGCATTTTTGGAAAGCCTACTACCCGTCCATATCGACGCATGGCTGTTGCACTGACTTTTGGTCAAAATAGTGTAGAAGATTTAGTGCTAAAAGCCAAGGATCATGCTAGCTCGATAAAACTTCGTTACGATTAATTATATTACATTGCTGTACTTTATTTAATTTTCATATGCGCTCATTTTTATTTATTATTCTGTCCTTACTTTTTACTTCAACTGCTCATGCAATTGAACTATGCTATCACCTTTCGATGCCACAGCCAAATTCGCATTATTTTGCGGTTAAGATTGACGTCGAAAAAAACGATCAACGGACACAAGAATTTAAACTTCCTGTTTGGACGCCAGGATCTTATCTAGTCCGTGAATTTTCTAAAAATCTCAATCAAGTAAAGGCTATTGATGCCAATGGTAAGGCCTTGACCGTAAAGAAAAAATCAAAGAATGCTTGGGAGGTAGAATGTGAAGGTATTCAGAAGTATACCCTATTTTATGAAGTTTATTCCTTTGAGCTTTCTGTGCGTACTCCTTATCTTGATAATACCCATGGTTTCGTACCCGGAGCTGCTGTGTTCATGTACACAGAAAATAGCCGAGATCAAAAAGGCTTACTAAAAGTATATCCGCATCATTCTTTTGAGAAGGTTAGTACAGCACTTAAAGGCGCTGATTTCAAGACAGAATCAGGCTGTCAAACCTTTGTGTTCAATGATTATGATCAACTGGTAGATTCTCCAATTGAAATTGGTAATCACAAAGAATTTAATTTCATTGCCGCAGGAGTAAATCATAAGGTTGCTATGTATGGAGAGGCGAATTATGAAATTGAAATGTTGAAACGTGATATGGCTAAGGTTGTTGAAGCTGCTACGGCAGTTTTTGGAAGTAACCCCAATCAAGACTACCTTTTCATTGTGCACAACGTAGCAAATGGTCAGGGTGGACTCGAGCACATGAATTCATGTGTCTTGAGTGTGAACAGGTGGTCATATCAAGGTTCCAATTATTTGGGTTTTATTAATCTCGTTGCGCATGAATATTTTCACCTTTGGAATGTCAAACGTATACGCCCAATTGAGCTAGGTCCGTTCAATTACGACCAAGAGTGCTACACCTCCTTACTCTGGGTGATGGAAGGAATAACTTCCTACTATGATGAACTTCTCATGCGAAGAGCTGGATTTTATACGCCTTCCGAATTTGTTTCTAAATTACAAAGTCAAATCAATTATGTGGAAGGTAGTCCGGGCTCTAGGATACAGCCTGTTGCACATGCAAGCTTCGATGCTTGGATTAAGGCATATAGACCAAATGAGAATAGTGCTAATACAACTATGACCTATTACTCAAGAGGTGCCGTTTTGGGTGCTGTACTTGATGCATTTATCATCAATAAATCAAAAGGAAAACAAAGTTTGGATGGATTTATGCAACTGCTTTACAAAAAATATGCACAAGAATTAAAGCGAGGTTTCACAGAAGAGGAGTTTGAAATGGAATTGTCTAATTATTGTGGTGAAGACATGCGCTCATTTTTTACCGATTATATCAACGGCACAAAAATCATTCCGTACCATAAATATTTGGAGCCTGTTGGATTACAAGTAATGGATAAAACCAGCACACTTACCAATTTTGGAGCCTCTTTAGAGAATGGAGAAATTCTGAAGGTGCGCTCTGTACGCAACGGTTCAGCAGCAGAGGATGCTGGAATTTGTGTTGGTGATGAAATATTGGCTTGCGATGGTTACAGAATTGATAAAACTGCGTTAGAAAACAAGTACAATAATCTGTCTGCCAATGATTCAATGCAATTGTTATTAGCTCGCGACGGCAAACTTTACAATACAAATTGCTTTATGAAAACTTTTGCTAAGCCACAATTTTCACTTCAAATCAAGGATGCAAATGCGCCATTACTTCTTTATTGGCTTCGTTAGCCTTTGCTCCCTTTTGGAGGCTCAGTCGGTTAAAAATATTTGTATTCCACGAGTAGCTTCTGCCTATGCATATAATCAATGTGAACCTTCAATTGCTATTAATCCGCTGAATCCACAAGAAATTTCGGCTGGAACCGTTTTGCAGGGTTACCACTTTTCAACCGATGGTGGTCAGACATGGACTTCTCAATCGCTAAAAAGCCCCTATGGAGTGTATGGAGATCCAGTTTTGCAATACGATAATAATGGTCGACTTTACTACTTTCATCTGAGTGACTATAAGCAAGGAAGTCATCTGGATCGTATTGTATGCCAAATTGCTGACAAACCAGGACAGTTTTCTGAGGGCACTTTTCCAAACCCGAATGGCACCAAAGTACAAGATAAACACTGGGTTGTTATCGACCCTATAACAAACGTTGTTTACATGACTTGGACACAGTTTGATGCATATAATTCAGCCAATCCAAAAGACAGTTCCATTATCGTTTTCTCCAAGAGCATGGATAGGGGGCTGAGTTGGACAGAACCTATCAGAATTTCAAAGTTTGGAGGTGATTGCCTGGATGGTGACAATACTGTAGAGGGTGCTGTGCCTGCTCTGGGCCCAAACGGCGAGATTTTTGTATGCTGGTCGGGTCCACGTGGAATCATGTTACAGAAATCGACAGATGGAGGACTTACTTGGTATGAAGAGGAACGAAAAATTGCAGATCATTTCGGCGGTTGGGACATCAATATTCCCGGTGTATATAGAGCGAATGGACTACCCTTTCTTATGTCTGATCTAAGTGGTGGAAAGAATCACGGACATTTGTATTTAAATTGGTGCGATCAGCGGAATGGGGCAAATAATACAGATGTTTGGTTATTGAAATCTGTGGACGGTGGAGAAAGCTGGTCCGAACCTATTCGGGTGAATCAGGATCATACCCAAAGCCATCAATTTTTAAGTTCAATGACCATTGATCCAAAGAATGGAGATCTTCATTTTGTATACTATGATCGGAGACGATTCAATGATAATCGCACCGATGTATATTGGGCGCATAGTAGTGATGGAGGGGTAACTATTAATGACCTTCTGATTTCAAAAAAACCTTTTGTTCCTAATTCCAAAATATTTTTTGGTGATTACCTAGGCATTGCAGCCCTCGATGGACGCGTTAGACCAATATGGCCTCGTATGGACAATGGTAAAATCTCTCTTTGGGTGGCACTCATAGACTTATATTGAATAGAATGATGGCACTTCCGAATTCTTGGAATCAGCAATTAGCTCATGAGCTTCAAAAACCTTATTTCAAAGAATTAATGGATCGCGTTAACAGCGCCTATGATATCAATCCTAATGCAGTTTTTCCACCAAAAGAGGATGTTCTTAAGGCCTTTCAATTGTGTCATTGGGAAGCGTTAAGAGTCGTAATTTTAGGCCAAGATCCTTATCCAACAAAAGGTCATGCCAACGGTTTGTGTTTTTCTGTAGCACCAGATGTAAGGCCTCTGCCAAAAAGTTTGGTTAATATATTTAAAGAAATAAATTTGGATCTTGGGCTAACTCCACCAGCTAATGGAGACTTGAGTGTTTGGGCCGAGCAAGGAATATTATTGCTCAATTCAGTACTTACAGTCGCTGAAGGAATGCCAGATAGTCATAAAAATTGGGGGTGGGAACAGTTTACGGATGCGGTTATTCAACATATTTCCACTCAAAAAGAACAGCTTGTTTTTATCCTTTGGGGATCCAAGGCCCAAAAAAAATCAAGCTATATTGACCCTTCTAAACACCTCATTCTTAAATCAGTACATCCTTCACCTTTAGCTGCTCATCGCGGTTTCTTTGGATGCAAACATTTCAGTCAGACGAATGCATTTTTACGCTCCTTGGGTGAGCGCGAAATTCAATGGTAATTCCGTACCTTTGTACTGATGATTCAAAATGATTTATTTCTACGTGCGCATCGTGGCGAGGCCATTGAGCGTTATCCAGTATGGCTTATGCGTCAGGCGGGCCGAATCCTCCCAGAATACCGTGCGGTTCGAGCAAAACTATCGGGATTTAAAGAATTGGTAGAAACACCAGAATTTGCTACAGAGGTTACAATTCAGCCTGTTGATTTACTAGATGTGGATGCAGCAATTATCTTCTCAGATATTTTGGTGATCCCGGAAGCAATGGGCTTGCCGTATCAAATGATTGAGCAGAAAGGACCTTGGTTTGAACAAACCATCCGCACCCAAGCGCAATTAGATAAATTAGATACTGACATTGATGTACAGGAACGTTTGTGGTATGTTTTTGAAGCCCTTAAACAAACCAAAGCCGGATTAAATGGACGTGTTCCACTTATCGGTTTTGCAGGGGCACCTTGGACAATTCTTTGTTACATGGTAGAGGGTCATGGATCGAAGACCTTCAGTGAATCAAGAAAATTACTCTACACTCAACCCATACTTGCTCATCAACTCCTACAACGCATTACAGACGTTACTATAGCCTACTTAAAAGGTCAGTTAGCAGCTGGTGCAGATGCATTGCAAATCTTTGATTCTTGGGCCGGTATCTTAGGCGAAGCTCAATACCGTGAATTTGGTTTGCGTTACATCAATCAAATATGTGAGGCCTTGCAAGATGTGCCATTCACCGTATTTTCAAAAGGTGCGATTGCTTCCTTGCCTGAAATCACTCAATTACCTTGTACTACAATTGGTCTTGATTGGAATATGTCAGTGCCCTTGGCACGAAATTTGGTCCAAAACCATAAGACTTTACAGGGTAATTTAGATCCTTGTGTGCTATATGGAAGCCCTCAATCGATTGAGCAAGAAACCAAAAAAATGCTGAATTCCTTTAAAAGTCAAAGACATATTGTAAATTTGGGTCACGGAGTCTATCCCGATATTGATCCAGAAATGGTCAAAGTATTCATAAATACCGTAAAAAACTATGAAATTACAAACAACGCCAATTCGTAGCATTTTTGTTGCATGTTCCATTCTTGCTTTTTCCACTAGCGCATTTGCACAAAAAGGCAAGAAAACAAACGAGAAGGAAATCATTAATATCACCTTTGAAGGAGCTTCTGATGAACTCTCCGAATTAAATGGCATTGATGCTGCTGGAAAAGGAATAAGCTCTCCTACTGAAATCAAAGCTGATTTATTTTCAAAGTCGGCGTCTGGTGATGTAGGTGTTCCGCTGAATATATATGGTAACGAAGATCCAACAACAGAGAATGGCGGGAGTGTATATGCCGGAATTGTTGCCTACAGACCTGGAAAATTGGCTGGTGAACGTTCCTATATCACCATTGAACTCATGCAAGGTAAGGAATCTGTAACGCTTAAAAAAGGTTTAACCTATTGCGTTGAATATTCCATATCGTTGAGTGAGTCCTCTAAATTTGCTTGCAATAATCTTGGAGCTTATTTTTCGAAATCTGCACCAGGAAATGGTGAAGCAGGCGCAATCTATATGGCTGGTGATCACGTTATGAAATCTCAGTTTAATAAAGTCTATAACGGCTTTTTTGGCTGGGAAAAGGTTTGTAATACCTATACAGCTAAAGGTGATGAAAAATTCATTACTATAGGAAACTTCGACCTCAATGATAAAACACAATTTCAAGCTGTAAAAAAACCCAAAGATGCAGACGCTGATCCATTGACTCATGCGTATTATTACATTGACAATATCATCGTAAGACTAGTCGACAGTCCTTCTGAATGTGCTTGTTACAACACAAAACCGCCAAGAATTGAAGATAGCTTCTCTACATTAGTCTTTGACAAAACACCAGAGATCAATGACAAAATGACTATTGACAAGCAAATTGCTGCTCAAACAGTATATTTCCGAGCGGGCAAAACCTCATTAACCGAAAGTGCTCGTGAGAATCTAGACTTCATCATTGATCAAATGGGTAGCAATCCAGCTATGATAATTGAAGTTACAGGGCACAACGATGCACTAGAAATCAAAGCGGGTGAAGAAAATGAAGATTATGCGGATATGGATCGTAAACGTGTAGCTGCAGTTATTAAGTATCTTGTCAACAATGGCATTTCTGAAGAGCGCCTTGTAAAGTCATACAAATCTGATGGAGTTCCAAGCAAGGAAATTAGTGAAGATGATGATCAAGAGGTCAAAGATGCCAAGAGCCGCAGGGTAGAATTTAGCGTCAAGCTCTAATAGCACCAGATTTATACTAAAAGATATTACTCATAAAAAAAACCGCAGAATTAACTGCGGTTTTTTTTATGAGTAATTAATTGAAAAGTATTATCCCAAATGTTTGAGAAAAGGATAGAGCCTTTGTGTGGGTAGCCCCATCACATTTGTGTATGATCCGCGTATTTCAACAACACCGATATGTCCAATCCAATCTTGAATTCCATAAGAGCCGGCTTTATCCATAGCTTGATGTTGTTCGACATAATGTAGAATATCCTCTAATTGAAGTTCCTGAAAACGCACGGTGGTACAATCCACAAGTTGGTGTTCTCCGCCTTCATCCTTAATTACAACACCTGTATACACTTCATGACTTTTTCCAGAGAGCTTTTGAATCATTTCTATAGCAGCGGCTTTGCTAGATGGTTTCCCTAGCACTTCACCATTGAGGTAAACGATGGTGTCTGCACAGATAAGTCTTTCGTTGGGCTCGAGTTTTGGCCATATTGCCGCAATTTTCTTGCGACAAATAGATAAAACTATTTCTTCAGGACCTAGATTTGAGTCGAATGATTCGTCTGCCTCAGCAGTTACCACTCGAAAGTCAAAGCCGAGTTCAGTTAAAAGTGCTTTCCTCCTTGGAGAGGCAGATCCGAGTACGAGATTCATATCAAAAATATAAACAGGTCAAACCTAAGATTAATGCTATTGTTGGAATCCAGCGTATAAATTTCTGAAGCAAGGCAGGGGCCATAAAGAATGCAGCCAAACCAACTAAAAATATACCCTCCAGCATACTTAATATCCAAGACGTATAGGTTGTAGGAAGGGAAAAATCAGTTAAAAGTTTGAGCAGGAGATAAAATATGGCTGGGAGTTGTAAGATGACTAATGCCATAAGTGTAGCTTTACGCGTACCAATTTTGCGAGGAATTGTTTGTGCATCAATGAGTTGATCTCCTGGAATATCGTGAATATCTTTGATGATTTCTCTACTTAGATTGATAAAAAAGGCACAGATAGCGACAAAATATATAAAGCGGTAATCTAGATAAGTAGACCAAGTTGCTTCTTTAAAGGAAGAAAAATAGCTGTGTTTCTCATTGAGCACTTGAAAAAACCAACATGATAAAAACAATACTAATCCTGGGAGTGCCGACAGCACAGCTGTCCCGAGTATAAGTTTGCGTTTCCAATAAGCGCTATAAAACCAAAGTAAATTGATGCTTAGTAAATGTACGAAGACAAAAATAAGGGTGTCATAATGCAGGGAGAGTATGACAGCCATCAAAAAGCCAAGGATATTCAAGATCCAGTTGGCTAAGATAGCCCATCGTTTTGCCATGTACTTGGTAAGTACCATCGAGTTTGGTTTATTTACTCGATCAGCTTTAAGGTCAAAATAATCATTAATGATATGACCTGCTGCTGCAATGATGAGTGTGGAGCATATCAACATGCCATAATGAAAGGGATGAAAATCAATGACTTCAAATGGGTTTTGCTTATGTAAAAAGTAGGATACTCCTAACATAGCAATCAAGATAGCCATGAGATTTTTGATGCGGATGAGTCTTAAAAATGGGATCATGGTATGATTTTATAACAGGTTCTGCGATTTTTTTGGTGCGCAACTTCAATTTCCTTTTCTTGAGAAAGCAGCATAATGGCCTCATCGCTGACAATGGGTTGTGTGGCACCATATCCTTTGAAGCTGAGACGATTTGCTGAAATACCTTCTTGAATTAAAAAATCGTAAACTGCTCTTGCACGAGCCTCAGATAAAAGTAGGTTTTTTGCGGCATCTCCGCGGCTATCTGTATGACCTTGGATTTCAATTTTTAGTTGTTGATTTTTTTGAAGGTAATTAAAAAGATGCTGTAATTCTACTTTTGATTCAGGTCTTAAGGTCGCTTTTCCTAAATCAAAGAAGACGTTGTTGAGGATGTTTTCTGCCACTGAGTTCTCTGGATTAAGAGGCATGTCCAGTAAGTAACTTTGAGCATTTGCTAAGTTCGTGAAGTCAAAATTTAAGGAAAAAGGGAGGTATCCTGAATGATTGACTAAGACTGCATAACTATGGTTAATCGGTAACGGAAGTGTGATTTTACCGTCGTAATTATCGGCAAATCCATTAAAAACTTGAATTCCAGTAGAAAGGTCTGTCAATTCAATATGCGCTGCAAGTTTTTGATGTGTATTTGCGTCAAATACCGTTCCTTCAAAGTAATAGGTTTGAGTTGCTTGTAATTCGTTAGGTAACTCAAACATGTAGATGTCTAGACCACCGTAACCACCTTTTCTATCCGATGCAAAGTAAGCAATATCACCTTGGGCAGAGACTAATAAGGAATTTTCATCAAAACGAGTATTGATGGGGTAACCGAGATTGACGGGTCTACTCCAATTCCCCTTTACGTCCTTTCTACTTACAAAGAGATCAGATCCACCAAGTCCGATGTGTCCTCTCGATGCAAAATAAAGCGTGTTACCGTCTGGATGTATTTGAACAGATTCTTCATTAGCATTGGTGTTTATTACGTTCGGAAGCCTTTGCCCTTCTGACCAGTTTCCGTCGGTTTCTAAATATGAAACATAAATATCACTATTCGCACGCCCTTCTCTTGACCTTACTGCACGAATAAAATAAAGTGTCTGTCCATCGGCACTCAGCGAAGGTTGTGTCTCCCAATTAGCTGTATTGACGCTTCCTGGCAGATTCACAGGGGAAGTCCATCGACCATTTATTTTTTTAGTAATAAACAGATCACAAGATCCTTTTCCTGTTCGATTTGCTCCATAATTGACGCCGGACTGATCCGTACAAGCTACAAAAATGATTGTCTTTCCATCTCCAGAAATAGTTGGTGCACCTTCATTCCAATTGGTATTAATGGGGAAGGGCATAGGGCTAGACTCGAGCCATTTACCGGTTTTTACATCGTAAGATGATACATAGAAGTCTTCCTGTTCATTTTCAAATCCATCCAAAACTGTTGGGAGACGGCGGGTAAATAAAAGTTGTTGACCGTCTACGGTAAGCGTTGGATAGTATTCGGAGAATGGCGTATTGATACCATCGCCCACATTTTTAGGTTCAAAGGGTTTGGGACTATTCATGGCAGCAATAGAAAATTCAGCATTGGCTTTTATTTGATATGCCTGAACCTGAAATTTCTCATTGGCGTGCGGATTTCTTAAAAATATATCAATGGTTTGTAGTGCATCTTTATAATTGCCAATTGTAAGTTGACATACAGCAAGAAAAAAATGCGTACTTCCGCTGATGCTGTGCGTAGGGTTTATTTGAAGTGCTTTTTGGTAACAGTTGATAGCTTCTGCATATTTACGTTGGTATTCTAAAAACTCTGCTTTCAACAAATAAGCTTCCCAAAAATTGGGGTCTTTTGAAATAGCCTCATCCAATAACCTAACACCATCATGATAATTTGGCGCACCGGTTTGAGGGTTGCGATTTTGAGTTGGTGCTTTTTGTCCAGCCTCAAAAAGTTTGATTGCTTTTTTACTGGAACTGGAATAAGGAAATTGTGCAAATACCGCTTGGACTGAAAACAGGAAAGTAAAAATGACAAAAAAGTTGAATCTCATGGAATCTGCATATACTTATGCGTTTGTAACGAGATTTTCCACTTTTTGTTGCGTTTGATGTAGTCGATGATCTGGGGTAAAAATCGTTCTTGCTTTTCCCATTCAGTTTGTAAATAGAGTACGCAGCTGCTTTGAACCTTGGCAGCATGTTGTTCTGCCCATTCAAAATCTGAAGGATGCGCAATTACGACTTTGAGTTCATTGGCCAATGCGTAAGCCTCTTCAATAGGAGCCTTGAATTTTTTTGGTGAAAAGCAATACCAGTCAATATGTCCATTTAGCGGATGTACTCCGGCAGTTTCAATGGCAATTTCATATCCCTTGGTGTGCAATGCATTCGTCAGTTCTTTCAGGTTATGCATGGTTGGTTCCCCACCTGTAATCACTACAAAATCCGTATTGCTTTGTGCCACTTCGGTTAATAATTGTTCAACGGTTAGGTACTGATCTGGTGAGATGTCCCAACTTTCTTTGACGTCACACCACACACATCCTACATCACAACCCGCCAATCGAATGAAGTAAGCAGCTCTTCCACTATGTTTTCCTTCTCCTTGGAGTGTATAAAAGTGTTCCATTACAGGAAGTTGAGCGCTTTGTTTCATTTGGTAAAGTTACCTAAAATGTTAAATTTGATCTAAAACTATAGGATGAAAGCGACTTTCTTGACAATTATTTTTTTCTGGATTGGTAACAGTTGGGCTCAACAAATTGGAAATTCAGACTTCGAAAACTGGGACAATCTGGGCTCAAACCAAGAAGAACCTACCAATTGGTCCTCCTTTAAAACGGCTACGGGGAGCTTTTCTGCATTTGCTTCCAAACAAGTTGAACGCTCGACAGCAATACGTTCTGGAGCTACGGGTAATTATTGTGCGCGAATTTGGTCTAAAAGCACACTTGGCATTATGGCAAATGGTGTTCTTACAACAGGACGTATGAACATGGGAAGTTCTAGTTTGAGTAGTCCAGATAATTTCAATTATACGCTACTGGGTGACGCGGCGTTTTCAGAAAGCATTACAATGGCACCAGATTCAATTGTATTTTGGGCGAAATATGCTGCTTTACCCACTGAAAAAGCGGGTATGCATGCCTTCATCCACGATCAATTTTCAGTTCAGGACCCGCTAAATTCTGCCTCTGTTCCATTTATTGTTGCTGAGGCCGACTTGCAATTTTCACCTACAGGCGGTAATTGGCAGAGATTCTCAGTTCCATTTGTATACACCGCAAATACAGGTCTTGCTCCTAAGTACATTTTGTTGACTTTTACAACGAATCATATTCCGGGAGGGGGTAGTGCAAATGATGAAGTTTGGATAGATGATGTTGAATTAGTTTACAATACAAATCACCTCCAAGTAGATTTGCCGACAACAATTCAGATTTATTTAGACGACCAAAATAGGCTGCGTATAGAAGGAATTGATGAAGCGGAAAAAATAGAAGTTTATTCTTTGAATGGTCAATTGTATAAACAAATGACCGTTGGGCAAATATTAGGAGCAACTTTTGAAACCGGCTATTATTTGATTCGTTGTGCAGGCAGCAATATGAAATTATTCTTTCCTTAAAAATAATTACGCTTGAACGAGTAAGTAATAGCGTAGCCAATTCATGGCGCCAAGTACAGTCATTTCTAAGTTGCGCTGTCTGTTATCACCAAATTGGAATTTCTTAGCAATAGTGCCATTGGGCCCACTTAGTCCAACCCAGACTAGGCCTACAGGTTTATCAAGACTTCCTCCAGTTGGCCCTGCCACCCCAGTTGTAGACAAACAATAATCAACACCTAAAAGCGAGCGGCCATTTGCCGCCATTTCCTTAGCAACTTCTTCACTTACTGCACCGTGAAGTTCAAGAGTTGAAGGGTTAACCTGTGCAATCTTTATCTTGAGATCATTGGAGTAGGTAAGGAGGGCACCTTGGTAATACGCAGAGGCACCAGAAATACTCGCAATGTGCTGCGCGAGTAGTCCTGCAGTGCAGCTTTCAACCGTACCAATACTTGCCTTTTTGGCCAGAAGTTGTTGTCCGAGCGCTTCTTCGAGGGTAATATGGTCGTAACCAAAAAAATATTCAGGTATTCGATTTTCTAATTCTAGAAAAAACTGATCAATAAGAGCCTCATTTTCTTTGCCTGTATAGGAGCTTAGACGTAATTTAACCAGACCCGGGGACGGCAAATATGCGAGGCCTAAGTCTAATTTGCGTACGCGATCTTCCCAATCTGCTATCATTTCTGCCAAAAAGGACTCTCCAATTCCTTGTGTATGCATGGTTTTGTGATATAATGTGGCACCCGAATAGCGTTGTTCGAGCAAAGGAAAAGCTTCCTCTGTCATAATGGTTTTCATTTCATAAGGAACCCCAGGGAGAGAAATGAATATTACATTGTTTTTTTCAAACCACATGCCTGCAGCTGTCCCCATTCTATTTTTGAGGATTTTAGCTTTGGAAGGCAATGCTGCTTGTTGAATATTGGCCTCGAGCATTGGTCTGTTTCGACTGGCAAAAAATCTTTCTATTTGAGAAAGTGTTTGTGGATGTATCTCTAAAGGACTTTCAAAATACCTTGCTAAGGTATGTTTGGTTAAATCGTCTTTTGTAGGACCTAAGCCTCCTGTGATGATTACACAATTAGTATCTGGTAATAAGTGATCAAGTGCTGAAATAATTGCTGTGGGTTCATCTGCAATTATTAAGCTACGATTTACTCTATAGCCCCTGTTGGACATTTCTTGCCCTATCCAAGCAGCATTCGTGTTGATGGTTTGTCCAATAAGTAATTCGTCGCCAATCGCAATGACTTCTACTTTCATGCTTTTTTAAATTTGGCAATAGCTTCTATATGACCCGTATGTGGAAATTGATCTACCAGGGCATACTTTTCAAGTACATAACCAGCATCGGCAAGTGTTGAAGCATCCCTTGCTTGTGTCGATGGATTACAACTAATGTAAACGATGCTTTCTGCACCGAGTGTGATTACTTTTTGAAGTGTTTTCGGGGCGATGCCAGCTCTAGGTGGATCAAGCATTATCCGTTTGATTTTACCTTGAAAATCTGGGTAGTCTCTTAGGAACTTCCCTACATCGGCAGCATAAAATTCTACACTTTGAAT
>JAURNL010000033.1 GCA_030830205.1 Crocinitomicaceae bacterium
AACTTCCCGAATACCAATATGGCGCTCTTGGCAGAAGTCAGAAAACTCAAAATCTTGAAAGAAGATGTAAAAGTGATACTGTATGGTGACGGCCTCAGAGCCAAGCACGAATTTGAAACCGTACCTTCGCTCAACAGCCGCCTAGGCATGCTTGAATACCAACTTTCAGAAAACACGACGGGCGTTAGCAAAACGCATCAGGCCAATCTGAGCATGGTACAACAGCAATATGACAGCCTCTACCCACAACTTCAAGACTACTACAAGCGCCTCGCAGCGCTACAGCTCGAACTCGAAAAATCGAATATCCCTTACACGAAGTCACGCCTCAATTGGAAGGAAGATTAGTAGATTGTGATGAAATGAAAAAGGCCGCTACTGCGGCCTTTTTTGTTCTGTGTAATTTGAATATTACTGATCGCCGAAGCGTTCGATGACTTGTTGGGTGACGCCAGTGTTGGAGAAGCCGCCGTCGTGGAAGAGGTTCTGCATCGTGACGTATTTGGTGAGGTCAGAGAACATGCTGATGCAGTAGTCTGCGCAGGCAATAGCGCTTGCGTTGCCGAGTGGCGACATTTGCTCAGAGAAGTTGATGAACTCTGTGAACCCTTTGATCCCTTGACCAGCTGTGGTTACAGTTGGTGACTGCGAAATGGTATTGATGCGTACTTTTTTCTTGATACCATAGTGGTAACCAAAAGAACGTGCGATAGACTCAAGTAAAGATTTGGCGTCTGCCATGTCGTTGTAGTCAGGGAAGATGCGTTGTGCAGCAATGTAAGAAAGCGCTACTACAGATCCCCATTCGTTCATGGCGTCGTGCTTGTAAAGGGTAGCTAAGGTTTTGTGCAAAGACATCGCTGAAACATCCATGGTTTGGCCATAGTAGTTGTAGTCGTTTTCAGTGTAGTGCTTGCCTTTTCTAACGTTTGGCGACATCCCGATAGAGTGCAAAACGAAGTCAATTTTACCACCAAGAATTTCCTGTGCTTTGGTAACTAAGTTTTCGAGGTCTGCAATATTTGTTGCATCGGCAGCAATAACCTGACTTCCGGTTTCTGCAGCTAATTCATTGATTTCTCCCATACGCATGGCGATGGGTGCATTCGTAAGTACAAAAGTAGCGCCTTCTTCATGCGCTCTTTGAGCGACTTTCCATGCGATGCTTTGATTGTTGAGCGCACCAAAGATGATGCCTCTTTTTCCTTTGAGTAAGTGATTTGACATTTGCTTCAATTTTGAACAAAGTTAACAACTTTATTTTTCGAGAATGCGCTTTAAATTTTTTAGTCCTTTTTCAAGGTCGTTACCGAGCGTTTTTTCCATGTTGATGAAGAGCGACATGAAGTTGGTAGGGTAGGGCATATTCCCACTGATACCCCAAGAAACTCTGGTGTTGTTTTGATCGACTTCCGCAGTAGAGAGGAAGGCTTGATTGGTAGATTCAAAGGGTTCGAAAAACTTGAGCTCTGTATCGATTCGCTGCCCGTCTTGAATGGCAATTATTTTTTGTTGCCCACTGCCAACATCCTTGTTTTTGCTATTCCATGAAGAAATGAACCCGGGCTGCCCATCGGTGCCGGTATAGGATTTTTTCATGCCGGGGTCTGCTTTCCACCAAACGCTGTAGATTTCTTGGTTTTTCAGAAGTTTGATGTACTCAAAAACACGGGTCTTAGGTTGAGAAATCATGGCACTTCGCTCTACTTGAAATTGGGTGGGTAAGAAGAGGCTGATGACCAACACCAATGCGATAATAAACAGAAGCCAATAGAAGAGCTTTTTCAGAAACTTCATTGTAGGTATAGTTAGGTTTAAATCGAATTTAGGATTTATTTCGATTCGTTGAGCCTGACTATTAATATAAGATTAGGGAGATCTTAATTCTCCTATAAAAACGCTATTCGTTTTTTCGGAGATATCGTTTTTCCGCCCAGAATGTACCAAAAGGCAAAAAGGCTGTCAAGAACAAAATCAAGCACTTCACAAAAGACCATTTTTCTTCGAATAAGAAATAAGCAATGTACAGGCAGTAGATTAAAAACAGAAAACCGTGAATATAGCCAACCCATTTGTTTGGTTCTGGCATTTCTAGGCCATACTTAAGATACATTGTTACGAGTAAACCAAGCCATGAAAAACCTTCTGAAATGGCGATGATTCTAAATTGATTGAGTGCTTTGGATGGAGTTTGTGTGGACATGGGAAATAAATAAATAATTAATGCTGATTAGCTTTTTCTATTGCTTTGATAAGGTCTCGAAGGCGGGCAGCTTCAATAAAGTCTAGGGCCTTGGCTGCAGTTTCCATTTCTTTTTTCAGCGCCTTTATTTCTTTTTGCTGTGCTTCAGGATTGCCAAAGCTCGGGGCTGTTATTTGCATTTCTTTAGCTGCTTTTTCTTGTTGTAAGGATCTCAGTTGACGTGTATTTTGATCGCCGTCTGCAACCGCAGTTGATTCAATGATCTTGTCTTTGGATTTTTGCAACGCTGTTGGAACTTGGTTGTGTGCTAAATTATAAGCCTCTTGAGTGAGTCTGCGACGAGCAGTTTCATCTATTGTGCGTTGCATAGAGTCCGTGATTTTATCGGCATACATGAATACCTTTCCGTTTATATTTCTTGCTGCTCTACCAACAGTTTGTACTAAGGAACGTTCATTGCGTAAAAAGCCCTCTTTGTCCGCATCAAGTATGGCAACAAGTGATACCTCAGGAAGATCAAGTCCCTCGCGAAGCAAGTTCACACCAATGAGTACATCAAAGTCTCCTAAACGCAATTGTCTGAGGATTTCAACGCGTTCAATAGTATCGATTTCAGAGTGAATATAGCGACAAGGAATGCCCAGACGGTCTAAGTATTTTTGCAATTCTTCTGCCATTCTTTTGGTAAGGGTAGTTACCAGAACGCGTTCGTCTTTGGTTCGCCTTTCTTGAATATGTTCTATGAGGTGGTCTATTTGATTTTTTGACGGATAAACCTCAATAATCGGATCGAGAAGACCTGTTGGACGAATGAGTTGCTCCACAATAACACCTTCAGATTGGATCATTTCGTAGTCTGCCGGGGTTGCTGAAACATAAATGACATTCGATAGAAATCCTTCAAATTCTTCAAACTGGAGCGGTCGATTGTCAATGGCAGCTTGTAAGCGAAATCCGTAGTCTACCAAATTTATTTTTCTCGAACGATCACCACCGTACATACCCCTTACCTGAGGGAGCGTGACGTGGCTTTCATCGATGACCATTAAGAAGTCTTCAGGGAAATAATCCAGTAAGCAGAAGGGTCTTTCTCCTGGTTGTCGACGGTCAAAATACCGCGAGTAATTTTCAATTCCCGAACAGTATCCCAGCTCCCTGATCATTTCTAGATCGTAGTTAACGCGCTCTTCCAGACGCTTGGCCTCCTCTAGCTTACCTTCTTCTTTAAAGGAGGCTACTTGCAGGATTAGGTCGTCTTGGATTTGGGTGATTGCTTGGCGCGTATTGTCTGGGCTCGAAACAAATAAATTGGCTGGGAAAATATCAATTTGGGTGTATTTCTCAATAGTTTTTCCGCTCTCTGGATCTATTGCAGCAATTGTTTCTATTTCGTCGCCCCAAAAACCTATACGCAAAGCGTAATCTGCATAAGCAAGGTAAATGTCTACGGTATCGCCAGAGACTCTGAACTGACCTCGCTCCAAATCTTGAGTGCTGCGTTGATAAAGATTTTCAACTAAACGAAATAAAAATTTATTGCGCACAACGGTGTCTCCCACTTGAATATGTAGGATGCTATTTTTGAATTCGGTTGGGTTCCCAATACCGTAAATACAACTCACTGAAGCTACCACAATTACATCTCGGCGGCCAGATAATAAGGCAGATGTAGCGGCTAAACGCAGTTTTTCAATTTCATCATTAATTTGAAGGTCTTTTTCAATAAAAGTACCTGTAGATGGTATGTATGCTTCGGGCTGATAATAATCGTAATAGGACACGAAGTACTCTACCGCGTTGTTGGGAAAGAACTGCTTAAATTCTCCGTAAAGTTGAGCTGCAAGTGTTTTATTGTGAGAGAGAATTAAGGTGGGGCGCTGTACCTCTTTGATGACATTAGCCACTGTAAATGTTTTGCCACTTCCAGTAACACCAAGTAAGGTTTGCTGATGAATCCCATTGTTTAATCCCTGGACTAACTGACGTATAGCTTCAGGTTGATCTCCGGTGGGTTGGTAATCGGAAACAAGCTCAAATTGCATGGGTTAAAATTACCAATTATATAAGTCACATTTATTAAATTTGTTTCATGTCAAATAGAGAATTTTTAGAGGTAAGCGCCAGCATAGAAGCGCCGATTGCTCAAATTTGGGAGAAATGGACGCAAGCTGCACATGTCGTCAATTGGAACTTTGCTCATGAATCTTGGTGTTGCCCGAGTGCAACCGTTGAATTCAACGTAGGAGGGAAGTCAAATTATAGAATGGAGGCCAAAGATGGCAGTATGGGTTTTGATCTCATTGCTACTTTTGAGAAAATAGTTCCACACCAGCAGATTCACTCTTGCTTAGCAGACGGCAGAAAAGTAGAGGTGAATTTTCAAGAGCAGGATGATTGTGTGCTCGTTATTCAGCGCTTTGAGCCAGAGCATGAGAATCCACTTGAGCTTCAGCAAGGAGGTTGGCAAGCCATTCTTGATCAATTTAAAAAATATTGCCAATAATGCATCCCGAAATCGCCGAGCACATACGTCGTTTTCCTGATCACATGCAAGAAAAGTTAGGTGTTTTACATACTTTTTTTGAGCAAAGACTTCCAAAGGCTACCCAAAAAATAGCTTACGGTATTCCCACATTTCAGCTCAAAGGAAAGAATTTCATTCACTACGCAGGTTACTCCAAACATATAGGTCTGTATCCTGGCGCAAAAGCAATCGCCTTTTTTGCTGAGGAATTTGATCGGGCACACTACAAATTTTCCAAAGGAGCAGTTCAGTTTCCAGCCAATCAAGAGCTGCCTTTTGAGTTGATAGAACAAATCATCACTTATCTACAACAACAAAAAGCATAAAAAAAGCGCCCGAAGGCGCTTGATTAATTTTTTCCAATCAATACGACCGTCTTTTTTCCTTTGACAACATCTAATGAGCTGCTATACATTTTTAAAAATTGAAGCACATTTGGATGAGGTAAAAGATTGGTGCTAGATGTGGAAGTAGTTGGGTAAGTATTTTTAATCATAGGCACAAGAGTATATTTGATAGTATAACGTCAAATACTTAGAAATATTATATCACAGATAATTTCTAATTTTGTCAAATCAATCAACAACAAAAGCACAGTAAATGATCAAGCCAGGAGTCGCCACAGGCGATGAAGTTCAAGCTATTTTTAAGTTGGCTAAGCAAAAGGGTTTTGCCTTGCCTGCCGTAAATGTCACGAGTAGTAGTACCGTAAATGCCGTAATGGAGACTGCCGCTAAGCTCAAAGCACCCGTTATCATTCAATTTTCCAATGGTGGTGGGCAATTTTTTGCAGGAAAAGGCTTGTCTAATGACCTTGAAAAGGCGGCAATTTTAGGATCGATTGCTGGCGCGCGCCACGTACATGCGCTTGCAGAGGCCTACGGCGCCACCGTTATTCTTCATACAGATCATTGTGCAAAGAAACTGCTACCTTGGATTGATGCTTTGTTGGATGCAGGCGAGGAATTCTTTAAAGAAACAGGCAAACCACTCTATAGCTCACACATGATTGATCTGAGCGAGGAACCTCTTTCAGAAAACCTTGAAATTTGTGCTAACTACCTCAGACGGATGTCAAAAATGGGCATGACACTTGAAATTGAATTAGGAATTACAGGTGGTGAAGAAGATGGGGTCGACAATACAGATGTTGATAATGCCAAATTATATACACAACCTGAGGAGGTTGCGACAGCTTATGAGGTGCTATCCGAAATTTCTCCTCGTTTTACCATCGCCGCCTCATTTGGTAACGTTCATGGAGTTTACAAACCAGGGAATGTCCAATTGACACCAGAAATTCTAAAAAATTCACAGGCCTATATTCAAGAGAAGTTTCAAACAGAGTCAAACCCCGTAGATTTTGTCTTTCATGGTGGTTCGGGTTCAAGCCTTGAAGAAATCAGAACTTCCATTTCTTACGGTGTGGTAAAAATGAATCTGGATACCGATATGCAATTTGCCTTCACTGAGGGCGTGCGTGATTATATAGAAGCAAATATCGCTTATCTTCGCACCCAAATCGGAAATCCAAACGGTGCCGATGAACCAAATAAAAAATACTACGATCCACGTAAATGGTTGCGCGAAGGTGAACTAACTTTTGTACAAAGACTCGAGCAAGCATTTACAGATTTAAATAACATTAATACATTGAACTGAAATTATGTCATGGTTTAAAAGAAACAAAGAAGGTATTACCACTTCCACAAGCGATAAAATGGAAGTGCCTGAAGGCCTTTGGGTACGTTGTTCAAACTGTAAAACGCTATACACAAGTGATGATTTAATGCGCAATAACTATGTTTGTGATCGTTGTTCGCATCATGAACGTATCGGTGCAGCTGAATATTTTTCCTTGATTTTTGACGAACAAAAATATGAAGAACTAAATGCAGACCTACAATCTGGAGATCCATTGAACTTTGTAGATACCAAAAAGTATACCGATCGTGTAGTCGCCACTCAAAAGGCCACAGGGCTCAAGGATGCCATCCGCACAGCCAAGGGTGAACTAGAAGGTCAACGACTTGTAGTGGCAGCCATGGACTTCAGTTTTATTGGTGGTTCTATGGGTTCCGTAATGGGTGAAAAAATTGCAAGGGCAATTGATGTTGCGATTGCAGAAAAAGCCGCCTTTATGATCATTTCAAAGTCAGGCGGAGCACGCATGATGGAAGCTGGTTTTTCTTTGATGCAAATGGCTAAGGTTTCAGGGAAATTAGGACAGCTTTCAGAAGCAAGACTTCCTTATATTTCTTACTTATCGGACCCAACTACAGGTGGTGTAACGGCTTCATTTGCAATGCTTGGCGATATCAATATTGCAGAACCAGGTGCACTGATTGGCTTTGCAGGTCCAAGGGTGGTGAAAGAAACAATTGGAAGAGATTTACCTGAAGGATTTCAAACAAGTGAGTTTTTACTTGAACATGGTTTTTTAGACTATATCATTGATCGCACCCAACTGCGTTCAACCCTAAGCCTATCGCTTCAATTGTTTTTCAATTAGTCTTAAATAGTTTGTATTTTAGAGGACTACAATTAGTCCTCGATATGAAATACTTATTTTTTGTCTATTTTCTCTGCTCCGGCCTTGTTCTTTTTGCTCAAGATACCACTTGGGTTCAGACCTTTACTTTTGATTCTATTACCACACGACGTGCTGATTTTCAATTCCCTGCTTCCTTAGATACGGAGCGTTTTGAAAAAGTGCAGATGTACTACAAGTTGAAGTGTTCACCACTTACGGCTTGGGATCAATACAATTGTGGAGAATGGGATTACCTCACCTACACTAGAGTATTTGATCACACCGGCCAATTTGATTCTACAGCAATCAATGGGATGCAATTTTTGGCAAACTGTGCTACTCCGTCGCAAATCAATTTAAAACCTATCCCTTATACGGAATCAGACGAATGGCTAATGCCAGTGTACACAAGAATGGAATCCGGGCTTGGCCATATTCAAATTAATAATGGAACAACTATCTCAACCCATCCCTTTCTCAATTCCAAACAAGGGAGTAGGTATCAGTTTATTCTTACTGCTGCCGAACTCGTAGCAGCTGGAATTCAAGCGGGTCCAATCAGTTCTATGCAGCTCAATTTAGTCAATGGAGGTGAGCTGATGTGGCCATTAATTAATATGGCCCATACGCAAGAAACTACGTTAAATGAATTCATCTCGGCACCTTTTATTGGTGTTTTCAATGCCTCTTGCGCCCCTGGCATGCCGCATGCTGCCTTAGTTCCCGGATGGAATACTTTCGTTTTTTACCAAGATTTCTTATGGAATGGAACCTCGAACATATTGGTTGAATTCCAACTCAATAACAATGATTTTCCCGCGAGTCAAAACCTTGAATTTTTGATGGAGTCAACACCAAACCCTATGTCAGTGGCGTACGGGAGTAGAAATGGAACACTCACCACCTCAGGGTCAAATTATGCTATGTCCTCTTTTGTAAACGAAGAAATCGGGGGAGCGTTCACCGTCGAATTTTGGGCGAGGGGAGAAGGAAATATGGGTGTCAATACCAATATTATGGAAGCGCTTGATAGTGCAGGAAGACGCGTGTTCAACATTCATATGCCTTGGAGCAACGACAATATTTATTTTGACGCCGGTGACGAAACTGGATATGACCGAATCAATAAAGTGGCCACTAGTAATGACATCGGTTCATATACCTGGAACCATTGGGCTTTTGTTAAAGACCAAGCAAGCGGGCAAATGTTTATATACAAAAATGGAACACTTTGGCACAGCGGTACTAATAAGAACAAAGAGATTGGTTACATACAAAAGCTGGTCATTGGCGCTAGTGGAAATTTTACCAATTTCTGGACTGGGAAAATAGATGAACTCCGCGTTTTTAAAGCAGCACTGAGTGAAGCAACGATAGCTGCTTACTATCAGCAAAAAGTTGATAACACACACCCTGAGTGGAACAACTTAATGTTTTATCACGATTTTGACGATGTGCGTTATGCTTATGATAAAAGTGGAAATGGTCATACGCTCATGCCATCTGAATATGGTATGGTAAACACTGATCCTAATTTTGGGGTATATGCAGGGTCAGAAATACTCAATCTAAGACCACTACTCAAACTGAGTCAAGATGTGGCACAAGGCATGACAACTACTGTCGTCAATTTACCCATTCTCAAGGAACCCGTTGTTGTTTTTGAATATGCGCCTTTAAACCGACATTTTGAGTTGACTCAAACGTATTTAGGCGCGCCAGAAGGTGTAGAGGCCGTCTATGATTTCAACGGAAATATCATCAGTTCCAATCCAGTACAAACAACACTTTCGCTCAATAACCAGTCTTTGGTGGTTTATAACCCACCATTTGAAATCATTCATAATGTCGAAATAGCCCGATACATTACCCCCTATGGCATACAGTTTGACCTGGGTCCTAACGGCTTTACCTGGATTTACGACGTTACGGACTACCAACAATACCTTCATGGATTGGTAGATCTCGCGGCCCACAATACCCAAGAACTCATCGACCTTAAATTTGCGTTTATCAAAGGAACCCCTCCCCGCGATCTAGTTAAACGTGAGCCAATTTGGTCTGAATATAAATCTTACAATTTTGGACAAATGGCCGCTGATGCTGTATTGCAAGCCAAACCTGTTGTTTTGAGTGATACTGCTGATATGTTCAAGATCAAGACCCGCATGTCGGGTCATGGACAAGTCGGTAATTATGCTTGCTGTGAATGGGTCAATAATACGCATCAAATTAAGGTGGATGGAGTCCCGCGTTTCAACTGGAGTATTTGGGATGCCATGGTTTGTGGTGATAATCCAAATATTGGACAAGGTGGTACTTGGCCATATGCTCGAGAAGGATGGTGCCCCGGAGATATGGTTAAAGAATTTGAATTTGAACTCACACCATACGTTACACCCGGTGACACTGTGGTACTAGATTATGCCATAAATGCTGTGCCAAGCTCTGATCCTGGACAAGCAGGTGGTAATTACATTGCTGCTTATGACCTTATCTCCTACAAGGCGCCAAATTTTCAAAACGACGCAGCAATTGTAGATGTTTTGAACCCTAATAATTATGAATATTATTCAAAATGGAATCCGACCTGTCAGCATCCACGAATAGTTCTCCAAAATACAGGTGAACAACCACTTACTTCATGTCGAATTTTTTGTTGGCTTGATTACGGTTCAAACTTGGTTTTTGACTGGACTGGGAATTTAGGTTTCTTGGAGCAAACAATTGTTGAAATTCCAGTAAGCGACATGAACTGGTGGTACGAACAAGATAGCTCTTATACCTTTACCGCATGGGTTGCAGATGTAAATGGAATTATAGGTCCAGACCAATATAATCAGAACAGCTTAAAGACGGTTAAATATGATGCGCCTGAGCGCATTGACGGCCCTTTCTTTATTTGGTTGACGACTAATAACAAGGCAAGTGAAAATAGTTACCAATTGCTAGACCACGCGGGTAATATTATTTTTGAGCGCAATAATTTGCAAAACACAACCCAATATAAAGATACATTCGACCTAGCTCCTGGTTGTTATTCGATCATTATTGAAGATACCGACCATGATGGCCTGGCTTTCTGGTATTCTGCACAAGTGGAAGGAGAAACATCTGGTCAAATGCGTTTGAGAAAAGTTGGCGGAAGCTACATTGAATTCTTCCCAGGAGATTTCGGTCATTATCATCGATATGATTTCACTGTTGGCTTTACGTTAGATGCTCCAGAACTCATCCTAGATCCAAAAGTGGTTATTTATCCAAATCCGGGTTCAGGACCAGTTACCATTGAAATAGAGGGTGAAATCAACGGGTCGGCAGATCTGTATATTAAAGATCTCAGTGGAAGAGAATTACATCATGAAAAAATGAATGCAACAGCACAATTTGCGGAGAGTTTTGTAGACTTTAGTGCTTACCCTTGCGGAACGTATCTCATCGAAGTACAAACGGCAAATGGAAGGTATGTGCAAAAATTTATTCGTCAATAAACTAAAGCTTTTGAAAGTCGCGTTATCATGAAATTGGTATTATTCATTTCTTTTATTTTTTTTGGGTTTGCTGCCTCTGCCCAATTTTCAATTGATTCTTTATCACACATCGATTATCAAGCACTTCATGGTGCGAACTTAAATGATGTTTGGGGTTACACAGATGAACTCGGTAATGAATATGCCATTGTTGGAACCTCCAAGGGAACGTCTATCGTCGATATAACGAATGGGGCCCAACCACAAGAAGTTTTTTGGTTACCTGGTTCGGAATCTATTTGGCGCGATCCCTGCGTTTATGGAGATTACGCTTATGTAACCACTGAAGCAGAAGATGGTTTGCTGATCATAGATTTAACACCGCTTCCACAATCCGTTAATTTGACTACCGCACTTTATACGGGGCCAACTTCTAATCCATGGCAGAGTGCACATACTTGTTATACCTCACCGTCGGGCTATGCCTATATTTTTGGAGCTAATAGAGGAAACGGAGGTGTTATTATTTTGGATTTAAATAGCAATCCTATGCAACCAACTGAAATAGGGATTTTTGATATGGCCTATGTTCACGATGGTTTTGAGCGCAATGACACATTGTATATTGGCCATATTTATGATGGTTATTTTAGCATTGTCGATGTTTCAGATCATGCCAACCCAGTATTGCTTGCTACACATCCTACACCCAATACGTTCACACACAATATATGGCCTAGTGAGGATGGCAGTGTCGTTTATACAACTGATGAGATTTCAGGTGCTTTTATTGCAGCTTATGATATCACCAATTTGCAACAAATTCAGGAACTGGATCGCGTTCAAAACGCACAAGGCACTTCAGTGATTCCGCATAATGTACATGTCAAAGGAGCTTATTTAGTAACGAGTTATTACAGTGATGGGATTGTAGTACACGATGCGCATGATCCTTCTAATTTAATTAAATTAGGAAGTTTTGATACCTATCCAGGTCAGACACCAGGTTTTGATGGGTGCTGGGGAGTTTATCCATTTTATAGTTCTAACAAGGCAGTTGCAGCTGATATAACTGAAGGCCTTTTTGTGCTTCAAATCAATTATGCACCAGCAGCAAGTTTAGTTGGTGAGGTCAAAGACTTGATCAGTGGACAGTTACTTGAGCAAGTGAACGTAGAACTCATTGGCGCCGCAATGACAGAAAAAACGAATGCACAAGGAGTTTACAAAACAGGAATGGCTACGACAGGTACATATGTCGTGAATGTGAATAAACCGGGATATTACCCTCAAACAGTTCAGGTGTCACTCGTAGAGGGGCAATTGACTACCCAGAATTTCAATTTACTTCCAATACCACCGTTTGCACTTCAAGTCAAAGTACTCGAACAAGGAACGCAAATACCATTATCCAACGCTCAAATTAGCTTGCGTCATCCCCAAATAAATCACAATAGTCAGACAAACGGACTTGGAGAAGAAGATTTCACACTTTTTTATCAAGATTCATATGAGCTGGTTGTCGGAAAATGGGGTTATCAAACAATTTGTTCTACACCTATAATTAACGCTGGAACTCAGACGCTCATTATTGAACTTCCAAAAGGATACTATGACGATTTTACTTTTGATTTCGGATGGTCAGTTGCAGGAGATGCGGCAACTGGCTTTTGGGAAAGAGCTAAACCAAGTCCGACCACCAACACCATGTTTGACTTTGATGCCAACTCAGATTGCGGTGATTTAGCTATGGTTACGGGTAACGCAACAACCCCAAATCCTGATCAAAATGATGTGGACGATGGATACACTACGCTTATTTCTCCTTTATTTAATTTAGAAGGTCTCAATAATCCTCACCTTAATTATGCAAGGTCTTTTTATTGCTTTCATGGTCCCGGTGACTTCGATGACACTTTAACCGTGATGCTGAGTAATGGTTTAGATCAGGTAATTATTGAGGAGATCATCGCGCCTCAGGGCAACCCAATGGAATGGGAATACAAGAGTTTTGCACTCAATGGTTTGCTACCCTTTACCAACACTATGCAACTTTTTGTTCGAACTGCAGATTACCCGGCAAATCCCAATATTACCGAGGCTGCTTTTGATCATTGGAGTATTACCAATGAATCCACCATAGGAACCACCTCATTAAGTGTGTCACAGAATGATCCATTATATCCAAACCCAGGTCATGATGTCTTATTCATAAGTCCCTCTAAAACAGAGCAAGTAGTGCGATTTGTTCAATTAGATGGAAAAATTGCTCACGCCACAATGCTAGCACCTCAACAAACTGTCATCGATACACAGTTGCTCCCTGAAGGAATGTATATTGTTGAAATAGCAGCTCAACGATTTTCTTGGGTCAAAATCGGGCAATAAAAAATGTATCTTTGATTTTCAGATATCGATCATGCAACTTTCAATCGTCATACCACTCTATAATGAAGCAGAATCACTACCAGAACTTCACGACTGGTTGGTGCGCGTACTGGACGCCCATCAATTCAGTTATGAAATCCTTTTCATAGATGATGGCAGCAAAGATGATTCTTGGCAAACCATTCTTGGTCTCCATGAACAAAACAAGGCTGTTAAAGGCTTCAGATTTCAGCGCAATTATGGTAAATCTGCAGCGTTACAAGTGGGTTTTGAAGCGGCAAAAGGTGATGTAGTGATTACTATGGATGCCGATTTACAAGATTCTCCTGATGAAATCCCTGAGCTCTACCGTATGGTCATCCAGGAGAATGCAGATGTCGTGTCTGGCTGGAAAAAAGTTCGACATGATCCGCTTTCAAAAACAATACCGACTAAATTATATAATTGGGCTGCTCGTCGGATAACGGGCATTCATCTACACGATTTCAACTGTGGCTTGAAAGCTTATAAAAATGAAGTAGTCAAAAGTATTGAACTCTATGGCGATATGCATCGCTATATTCCAGCACTAGCCAAATATGCTGGATTTCAAAATATTGCTGAAAAAGTAGTGGCGCATCGTGCCAGACAATATGGTGTCACTAAATTTGGACTCAATAGATTTTTGAATGGCCCGCTAGATCTCATGACAGTAGCATTCATGGGAAAGTTTGCCAAAAAACCAATGCATTTCTTTGGGGCAATAGGTGTGTTTATGTTTCTATTAGGATTTGGACTATTTGCGTTTATGGGAATAGACAAGTTATTCATACACCCTGTTGCAGAGCGCTTAGCCACACGCACTGATTTCTATATTGCACTTGTGGCCATGATTATTGGCGTTCAATTTTTTATGGCCGGGTTCATTGCAGAATTAATAGGTCGGAATTCAAGTACACGTAATCATTACCTCATTTCGAGTCGCTTAGGTGAATGACAAGATTACCCCAAATAGGTCCCGGCTGGACCCTTTTCTTGGATCGCGATGGCGTGATCAATGAGCGAATTTTTGACAACTACGTACTGGATTGGAAGGACTTTCATTTCACAAATGACCTACTTGAAAATGCTGCCCAAATTGGTGCAGCTTTTGAGCATATCATAGTCGTCACTAATCAGCAGTGCATTGCAAAAAGATTACTCACTCAAGATGAGTTAGATGAAATTCACCGTCGAATGTGTAACGAATTGCATTTAGCAGGTTTAACGATAGATTTGGTTTTGGTTGCAACAGAGTTTAAAAATGGGACGGCACAGCGCAGGAAACCTCAGCCTCAAATGGCTTACGAGGCAAAGCGTGCCTTTCCAAATATAGATTTTTCAAAATCTATAATGGTTGGCGATACCAACACCGATCTACAATTTGGGAAGAGACTCGGAATGAAAACCATTTTAATTGAATCCAAGGAAATCGTTAAAGAAGTTCCTGATTTACGTCTATCTAATTTATCCGAATTAAGTAAGTTTTTATGAGTAAACTAATTTTTGTTTTCCTGTTCCTTTATAATTGCTTTTCATGGGTAGGTGCTCAGATCAATCAAACGGATGCTCAAGGTCGAAAACAAGGGCTTTGGCAAAAAAATTATCCAGGGACCGCAGTATTGCAGTATAAAGGGTCTTTTCTTAATGATCAACCTGTAGGGACTTTTATTTACCACTTCGAAACTGGTCAAAAGAAAGCTGAATTAGTACATGGCCAGCCAGGTGGATGCACTGCAGTATTGTTATTCTATGAAAATGGACAATTATTAGCAGACGGTTTTTATAAAGGTGAAAAAAAAGATTCCCTATGGTATAACTACACCTTGAGTGGTGAGCTCGTGAGTGCTGAAAATTATAAGCTGGGAGAGCTCTATGGAAAAAGCGTCTATTATTATCCAGAAGGACAAATTATGGAACACAAGCTTCAAATTCGTAAGGTGGTCCATTATTCGAATGGTAAATTAGACGGTGCTTTTCAAGAAAACTTTTACAATGGAAAACTTAAGCTCAAGGGTACTTACCAAAATGGTGTGCGCATAGGACTTTGGACCGAATATTTCAATTCTGGTGAGGTGCAGACTCGAGTTCATTATATGAACGATTTGCCTCATGGCTGGACTCTAGTCTATGATAAAATGGGAAATGTCAAAAAACGCATTATGTACCGAGACGGTTATGCACTCACTCAGAAGGAGACTAAAGAATTTTTAGAGCGTTGTAAAGCTAGAAACTTGGATCCAAATCAATGAATTCAACACGGCATAAATGGGTATTCTTCTCCGCGTTTCCTCCTTTTCGCGGTGGTATTGCAAAATTCAGTGTGCGAACACTTGAAGCGCTCCGTCATCAAATGAATGTTGACGCTTTTACCTTTATCAAACAATATCCAGATTTCTTGTTTCCCGGAACATCCCAATTTGAATCTTCACCTCAAACTGTCTCCACAAGAAGAATTGTATCTACTTTTAACCCGTTCTCCTATTTAAGGTCTGCACTTATTTTCAGACGCGAAAAGCCAACAGTTTTTGTAACAAGCTATTGGATGACATTCATGGCTCCTATGATGGTGTTTTGGACTTATTTTCTTCCGAAAAAGACTAAAAAAATTGCCATTATTCACAACTTGATTCCGCACGAAAAGCGCTTTTTTGATTTATTTTTTAATCGCATCTTCTTAAATGCATACGATGGATTTGTGGTGCTATCAGCATCGGTCCACACAGATGTTTTGGCTCTTAAGCCAAATGCTCAGATTAAATTAATTGCGCACCCTCCGTACGAAGGCGAGGTCGGAAAAATGACCAAACATGAAGCACAACTTTCTTTGGGTTTGGATACCACTAAAAAGACCTTGCTGTTCTTTGGACTTATTCGGCCTTACAAAGGGCTTTTGGAATTGATACATGCATTTGCTCATCTAGACGATACATACCAATTGTTGATAGCAGGTGAAGTTTATGGTGATGACCAGATGTATCAAGATGCTTTGCAGCAACTACCTCATGCAAATTGGTTCTTTCATAATCGATATCTAGCCGATTCGGAGGTGGATATCTATTTTGCTGCAGCCGATGTAGTAGTCTTGCCCTACACGAATGCAACTCAATCAGGTATTCGTGCCATGGCCTTTGCTCAAAGACGTACTGTTTTGTGCACAAATGTCGGAGGATTAGCCGAAGGTTTGGAGGACAATGGACATGGATTTGTCTTGCAATCACTATCTCCTGTTTCCTTTGCTAATCAAGTACAAAGTCTTTTTAATCAAGGAGATATAGAAAAGTGTAATGCGCATTTAGCCGCATTAGAAATGGATCTTGAAGAAGCTTGGAATTCTTTTGCTCAAGGGTTAATTGCATTGGCTGAAGAAGCCTAGTTTTTTTATTTGAATTTAAGGATCCAAAATCCTATATTTGCAACCTTAATTCAAATTCAAATATTCAAGAAATGCGTTTAAAAGGATTTTTTTGGTTCTTGTCCATTCTTCTTACTGCGGTTTGCGTTTATCAGCTGTCTTTCACTTGGGTAGCTAGCAACGTAGAAAACAAAGCAGCAAAAGAAGCCGATCTTAAAGTAAAAATGCTTCGTGACGAAGCCAAGAACAACGGCGGGATTGCCGTGTTACCCAACAGTACAGAAGTCGACTTCAACGACCCAGAAGCGATTGAATTAGCTCGTGCTGCATTCATCAATGAAATGCTTCGTGAAAAAGGAGAAAAGCCAGTTTATCCAGTTTTGGGTTCCACCTTTGCGCAAGTAAAGAAAATGTCACTTGCTTTTGGTCTTGACCTTGTCGGCGGAATGAGCGTGACTGTAGAAATTTCATATCCTGATTTGATCCGTGGTCATGTAAAAAGTGTGACTGATCCAAAATTCACAAAACCTTTTAATCGTGCTGTAGCAACTTACAACACGAATGGTGGTGACTTTATAGCCACCTTTATCTCAGCTTACAAAAAAGCGAATGGCAACCTTCCTTTAAGCTACGTTATTAAAGGAGAGTCAATTGGTATCAAAACCACCGATGCTGAAGTAGAAAACTACCTCCGAGATTTAGTTGCTTCATCAATGAAAGGCATTGAAGATATCATTGGCCGTCGTATCAATCAGTTTGGTGTAGCGCAGCCTAATATCCAGCGTGACCTTTCCACCAATCGACTTTATATTGAACTACCAGGTGTTCAAGATGAAGAAACAGTTTCTCGCAAAATTCGTTCTACTGCGAACCTAGAGTTCTATGAGACATACATGCCAGAACAACTTCAAATGCAATGGCAAGAGGCATCTCGCTTGAGTAAAACCAATGAAGTTATCCTTGCAGATATATTAGATACCGATACCACAGCTGATACCACATCTGTAAATTCAGATACTTCAGCAGCAAGCACCCAAACAACTGTTTCAAATGCAGCTAAAAAAGGACTTGCCGAATATGTTGTTCCTGTTGGTGGTTATGCCATTGGTTATGTGAATGTCAATGACAAAGGAGCTGTAGATGCCATTTTACGTCGCAAAGATGTTCAAAACGCTTTCCCGCAAGACCTTAAATTCATGTGGTCTGCCAAGCCAGAAAGTGTAGATAACAAAACCAAAAAAACTGCCTATTTCCTATATGCTTGTCGAATTCCTGACACAGGAAAAGCACGCGTTCGTGGAGAGCACGTAAGCAACGCAAAAGTGGACTACGACCAAACAGACGGTTCAATCATCGTAAGCCTCTCCATGACAGAGGAAGGCGCAGGAGAGTGGGGACGTATGACCACCGAAAATAAAGATCGAATCATTGCTATTTCAATGGACAGTGTTGTATATAGCGCACCACGCGTAATCAATGCCATTACCAATGGCAATACACAAATCTCTGGTAGCTTTTCTTTCCAAGAAGCGGAAGATCTTGCTGGCCTACTTAATGGTGGAGCACTTCCAGTACCTTGTGTGATCAAAGATTTACAAAAAGTAGGTCCTACGATAGGAGCAGAAAACTCAAAAGCGGGTCTTATCTCTTTTGGTGTTGCATTTTTTGCAGTATTACTTTACATGATGTTCTATTATGGTAAAGCCGGTCAAGCAGCCAATATCGCCCTTATAGTAAACGTTGTATTCATTTTTGGATCCTTAGCTTCTTTCGGTGCAGTACTTACTCTTGCAGGTATTGCCGGTATCGTTCTCACCATCGGTACTGCTGTCGATGCAAACATCCTGATTTTTGAACGTGTTCGTGAAGAACAAGCTACAGGCTCAGACACAGAAACGGCCATTAGTATTGGTTTCCGCAAAGCTTTACCTTCTATCATTGATGCCAACGTTACGCATTTACTCGTAGCGATAATCCTAAAAATCTTTGGAACAGGTGAAATTGAATCTTTTGCAACAACCCTAATCATTGGTATTTTCACCTCTATGTTCTCGGCAATGGTTATCGCCGAACTGGCCATCCATACTTGGTTAGCAAAGGGTAAAAAAGTAGGTTTCAATACCAAATATTCTGAAGGTTTATTCCAAAACTTTCATTTTGATTGGATGGGTAAGAGAAAGTACTTCTATGTATTCTCAATTATTGTCACTATTGCGGGCGCAATTTCGTTAGCGAATCGTGGCCTCAAGCAAAGTGTTGAATTTACAGGTGGACGTACTTTTGCTGTTAAGTTTGAAAAGAAAGCTGATATCGAGGCTATACGTAAAGAATTAACTGAAGTATTTATTGAGAATGGGGAACCAGCTTCAATTGATATCAAAACAAAATCCAACGACTATAACGTTGAAATCGTTACGAATTATTTACTCAATAACGATGGTGCAACTGATCAGGTCAATGCACAACTCAAACTAGGTTTGGATGCATGCAAAGCAAAAATGGGTAGCTATGATATTCTAGAAACTCGTGCTATTTCCGCATCCATCTCCTCAGAACTATGGACCTCGTCAACAATCGCCATTACCATCGCTTTGTTAGCCATTTTTGCCTACATCTTTATTCGTTTTGGTCACTGGCAATATTCTTTAGGAGCTATCGTCGGTTTAGCACATGATGCTTTCTTCGTTATTTCCATTTTCTCCTTACTTCATGGTTATTTGCCATTTACACTTGATGTAAACCAAGCGTTTATTGCAGCCATTCTAACAGTTATTGGTTATTCCATGAATGATACCGTCATTGTCTTCGACCGTATCCGTGAGAATTTGCGTAAGAGTAAGCCAGAAGACAACCACGGGGATATCATCAATAGCTCCCTAAATAGAACGCTCTCAAGGACCTTTAATACTTCCATGATACTATTTGTTGTCGTCTTGATCATGTTCATTTTTGGAGGGCCAGCGATCAAAGGCTTCTTATTTGCCTTGTTAGTTGGTGTACTTATCGGTACTTACTCTTCACTTTGTGTGGCAACACCAATTCTTCTCGATTTTTCTAAGCGTCTTCGCGCTTAATCTCCTGTATTAAACAAACAAAAAAGCCGCTCAAAAAGCGGCTTTTTTGTTTTTCATTCGTCTGTAAAGCATTAATTCGTTTTTTAGGATTCATGAAAAAAACATCTTTTGCTTTTATTGCCTTGCTATGCACGCTATTTCTTGGAATCATCTGGACCATTATTCCCAACCAAAAATCTAAATATGATCCATATCAAAAGCTTTTTCAAGATAACCGGACGCCTAAGTTTATTGGTCAACTTGACTCCGTTTCTCAAATACCCATCCTTGCGCTGAAAGGCCCAAAGAATGAAAGGCTCCAAATCAGGTCTTTGAAAATGACTTCTTACCTTGAAGATGGTTTTTCAAGAACCCGATACGATTTAATACTCCGCAACCCTTATGATAAAACGCTGGAGGCAGAATTTCAATTCCCGCTACAAGAAGGTCAAACCTTGAGTCATTTTGCATTAGAAGTGAATGGTGAACTCAGACCAGCCGTAGCTGTTGAAAAACAAAAAGCGCGTATTGCTTATGAGGCTACTGTCAGACGAGGTGTTGATCCGGGGCTAGTTGAAAAAGTAGCAGGAAATATTTTTAAAATGCGCGTATTTCCATTGCTGCCAAGTGCATCCAAACACATCCAATTTGAGGTGCTTACTGTTTTAAAGCAAGATGCTAACCATGCATATTTTAATTTACCGATGAAGACGCAAGATCCGATAGGTCGATTTGAATTTAATGCAATTACTTATCATTCAGGAAAAGCACAAATATTAAAACATTTAACGTCGCTAAATAGCTGCTTAGATACACAGGTTAAGTTGCGGACCAATTTGCCGTTGATCACGCAACCAAAAGTGAATATCATCGGGAAATATGCCTATCTAAATACCAATTTGAGCCTTCCCCATAAATATGCGCGTAAAAAGGCACCAAAATGTTTAACTGTTTGTTGGGATGTCTCGGGGTCGAGATCACAGCGCACGATTCAAAAAGAAAAGGAGCTCTTAAAAGATTATCTCAAATGGATTAATAAAGGAAAGCTAGAACTCCTCTTTTTTGCCCATCAAGTCATTGAAAAAATAGAATTACCTATACAGAATGGACGTGTTGTAGCGCTTGATGCTTTATTGGATAAGCATAGTTATGATGGAGGCTCAGCACTATCTTGCTTATCCTTTGGTCCAATGCGAGGAGATGAAATATTATTATTTTCTGATGGTTTAAATACCATTGGTTCGGACCAGTTGAAGTTAGGAAAAGCAGCCATTTATCCAATAGTCAACAGCGAACAATTGGAGCGTGGATATCTGCAAAATTTAGCCCAAAGTACTGGTGGAACCCTTTTAAACTTGCGTCAGCAGTCAATAGACATAGCTTTAAAATTACTTCAAAGGAAATACCTTCGTTTTTTGGGATTCAAAGAACAATCCGATAGTATTTCATATTATCAGTCTGCAATAGATCCTGCATCTCAGCGAATAATGTTGAGTATTCAAATGCCTAAAAACCAAAATAAGCTCACTGCCCAATTTGGCCTAGATCAGCAACATATTCTCTCTGAAAAAAAGATGGTATTCAACGGAAATAAGTCTATTGCCAAAGGCAATACCCAATACAAGCGTTGGGCAATTGCCAAATTGAATAAATTAGAAGAACAACCTGAACGTTTTCAAAAGGAAATTTGTGCCTTAGGTGTCAAACATAAACTCGTAAGTTCGGCAAGCTCGTTATTGGTGCTAGATTCACTCGCTGACTATCTAGAATTTAGGATTGTGCCACCCAAATCTATGCAGCAAGCTTATTTCAAGGCTATTCAAAAAATGGATAAAAAGGATGCTTCGCTTAAAGAAGATCACATGAAATTTGTTAAAAAAGAATGGAAGTCATTTCAGAAGTGGTACTGGAATAATCCTAGAAAACAGAAGCGAGCAAAAGTGGAAAATGTGGCTAGAAGAACTGAGGTTGTTCATGGAGATTTGCAGCAGGGAGTTCCACCACCACCTGTGACGGCAAATGAAGTCCAAGAATCAGAAGACACCGCTGAACAAGTCGTTGATGAACAAATTAGACTTAGTTTAAATCCAATACTTGGAGGAACGACCTACAATTGGTCCTCATCGAGCGCCTTCATAGATCATAGTTTCGAATCAATAGGATCGGCACAAATAGGTAGTTATACAAGCACGGTTACTTCGAATGGAAATTCGGTTTCCATGCCAACAGCCCCTTCAGCAACTATTGCCGTGGCGCCATGGAATCCGAAAACACCTTATATGCGCAGTTTGAGGAAATATCCGAAAGAAAAGGCCTATGCTCACTACCTCACCTTGCGCTCCAAATATGCACAACAGCCCTCGTTTTATGTAGATGTTTGTGATTTTTTCTTGGCAAGAAACATGCGTCCTGAAGCATTGCGTATTCTGACCAATTTAGCAGAATTGCGCCTGAAAGATCCTGAATTATTGCGTGTGTTAGCCCGGAAATTGTTGCAATTAAAAGCTAAGAGACTAGCTCTTTCAATTTTTAAAACGATTATTCAGATCAGGCCTGAAGAGCCACAATCTTATCGTGATTATGGTATGGCATTGGCTGAAGTCGGTAATTATAATGAAGCGGTTCATCAGCTCTATAAGGTGGTGAAACATCCCTATGATAGCCGCTTTGCAGGCATCCATCTGATTGTGCTCAATGAAATCAATCATCTCATTGCACAGCACCCTAAACAAATTAAAACAAATGAAATACCTTCAGCACTTCTGGTACAGTTACCAATGGATATGCGCATAGTATTAAATTGGGATGCGGATAACACCGATGTTGACCTTTGGGTTACCGAACCCAATCAGGAGAAATGTATGTATAGCTACAAAAACACAACAAATGGAGGGCGTATTTCTAATGACTTTACTCAAGGTTATGGTCCTGAGGAGTATCTGATTCGCAAAGCACCAAAAGGCACTTATTTGATTCAGGCACATTATTATGGAAACCACAGGCCTTCCTTGAGTGGAAAAGCCATTTTAACGGTGCAACTATATCAATACTTTGGTACGCCTTACGAAATTAAACGTGAGTTTACTAGGCGTTTATCTCAGGTAGACGAAGAAATCAATTTGGCAACGTTTGAATTCTAATCTTTATTCTTTAATGAATTGAATGAGTCCACTTTGACTACCGTCATAAATGCCTAAGTAATAGGTTCCAGCTGCAATTTTTTGACTCAATTCAATTGTTTGTTTAACATTTCCGTCTGAAATATTGAGTAAAAAATCAGCAATGTGTTGACCTTGTGTATTAAAGAGTTTCGCTTCTAAAGTAGTGCCACGCACACCACTTATTTGAATTTCAAAGATTCCTTTGTTTGGGTTTGGGTACAATTCAAGCAGTGCATAGCTTAATTCAGTTAGACTAGAAGTATTCACTGTAACCTCAATGGTACTCATGCAGCCATTATTATCTTTTACATAACAAGTATAAGTACCAATACCTAAATTTGCAAAGAAAGACCCAGAATAATAAGTCTGACCATCTATAGAGTAGGTGTATGGGGAATTACCTCCACTTGCACTCAATGCAATAGTGCCGTCATTTCCATTGGAAACTGTGGTGTTGGCACTTAAAACGAGTGCATTAGGCTCAGTTATTGTACTTGTAAAAGCTTGCTGACAGCCGTTTGCATCTGTTGCAGTAAGCATATATGTTCCTTCACTTAAGTTATTAAAGACAGGAGTGGTGCTCGCAGTACCACCATTGATTAAATAAGTATAAGGACTTGTTCCGCCGCTTACTTGTGCGTTCAAAATTCCATCGTTAGACCCATTACAACTGATCATTGTGGGAATCATACTTACGCTAAGAGGATCTGGCTCTGTTATGGTATAATAAATGGTTGTCGAACAGCCATTTGCATCAATAACACCAATGGTGTAAACACCCGCGCCAAGGTTTATAAATGTGTTACTGGCCTGGTCTGCACCATTATCTATAGAAAAGCTGTAAGGAGCACTACCACCTGAGGGGTTCACGACCAAATTAGCAGTTTGGTATCCAGCACATGCGATAGTGGCGGTTTGATTGATATTCGCATTTATTGTAGTTGTAGCGCTTATTGAAACTGAGTCTGATACTGTACAGCCTTGATTGTCAAACACCGTATAAGCATAAGTTCCAGCGGCAAGGTCGTTGAAGGTATTAGCGTTTTGTGGCGAACCGTTCGCTAAAGCGTAGGTGTAAGGACCACTTGAACCAGTAACTTGTAGTTCTAAAACGCCATTGCTTGAATTACAGCTGGGTTGTTGGTTTACAAGGGCCGTAACGCTCATCGTGCTAGAGCCAATGACATTAATGTCTAATGTGTAGTTGTCGTTGCAAGTATTTTGATCAACACCTGAGCCATTCACATTAGCTAAGCTTAAATAGACGTTGTTTGAACCTGTTTGAAGACCAGTGATGAATAAGTAAACGGTATCGATGGTTTGGTATGTCGATAGGTTGTTGCTGGTATAAGACTGCGTGATGGGATTCGAAGAACCAACTTGCCCCGAAATTTCAAATGAATTACAATTATTGAGACCACGGTTTTCAATGACTACAGCAATTTGCGTACTTGTACCGCAAATTCCGCTCGATTGAGTAGTGTATGCATCTAGGATGGCTATATCTAGGCTGTCTGGATTCATTTTGAATGCAGATACATTAGTGACAATTGCATTGTTTGAATTCATAACAACCCCTGTGTAATAGAAGGTTAATCCATCGAAATCATCAATGCACATGTGATGGTAATCTCCCCAACGAGTGTTAGATGTGCGCGATGATAAACCTTGTTTGATCATTGTTTCGGGCAGTGTCATTTGACCTAAAGGATCGCAAGCCTTTCTACCAGTCATTTGAATAGAAGGGTAGTTTGGTGCTGTGTTTGATGAAGTGGAATACGCCATCATGATATTTCCGTATTTATCAATATTAATTGCGGGCATCCAACGATTTAAGGTTGTCCCCGGAGCATAGGTCCCTTCTTGATATAGACTCCATGAACCAGTGCTCCCCGTAGGACGGCGTAGTTCAAGCCAACGCACACCAGCTCTATTATTGCCATCAACATCCGTTGCTAAACACAAAACCATAGCTTGATGATCATTAAAGACGCGCATAGGTGCTTTGTACATAACGCATTCTCTTAGCGGATCGAGTTTTACCGTTGTTCCAGGTTGGGCAATGCATGAAAAACTAGTCAAACCACAGAGATCTGAGTCTATTTCAGTAATGGGTACATCTTGAATTTTTGCTACACTCGCTGTATTGGAGGTCCAATTAACAGTCATTTCCCAAATCTCAATCCAGTCATTTGTGGGGCTATCGGGAGACCCATTGCTATGTTTTTCATCATCACGGTGTCGAACAAATAATGGTTTTTGACCAGTAGGAGCAGCAAGATCTCCTTCTAGGTCAACAGGAGTAATGGATTGAAATCCAAATCCATTTAAAGTATAGCCAATTGGAACGCCAATAAATGGTGATGCAGCCCCAGTTAGCAATGAACTTAGTTTCATTGCATAAACGCGAGGAGGTCCACCTTCATTGGTAGAAGCCAGTAAAGCGTCAGAACTTTCTGAAATACTCCATTTTGGATAATCTGGGAAGTTAGGACAACTGAACTGATAAAAATAATAAGCGCCTTGTGGGTTACTTGTTTGAGAAACATATACCAATAATTTTTTTTGGGACTGCGTAGCGAATTGAGTAATAACCCAGCGCTTGGCATTTTTATAATAGAGAATTACAGGGTCACCTAAACCAGTTACTGTTGGACTACCCAGAGATGACATGACGAGGTTTCCAGTAACTGCAGCTCCAGTTGTTTTATTGAAAATTTTAAAGGACCCACCGCTACCGGTATTTGTTCCTTGAATATAAACCGTTGAGTCTGCTTCACCAGTTGGATCGGGTGGGGAGATACCATTGCCAATACCTTGCACTTGCCAAAGTAAACTAGCAGAAGTTGTTTTTTGCTGATTTGAGCTATGTTGCTGCCAAACCCAATCTGGCTGATGTGTATTAGTGCCGAGTTGGACGGGAAGTTCTCTTCCTTTGAAATTTGGAATCACTATTTCTTGCTTTGGATGACTGGTTTTTGGCGCAGGAACTAAAATTGCTGATGACGGACTCACGTAGCCATAAAATGTAGATTCTTGAGAGAATACAATGCTTGTCATGCAAATTATACCAAAAAGATAGAGTAGTTTCATAAGTGGGTTATTATCCGCTGAAATTATGCATTAAAAATTTAAAATTTTACACAATCCGTCTTAATTTTACCGCTTATGAAGATTCTGTTGTCACCAGCTAAATTGATGCGACCATTTTCAAGCGATTTTCAGCCTATTTTACCATTCAAAAAAGAGACTTTACTTCTTGTGAAAGAATTAAAAAAGTGGTCTATTGAAGATATCGCTCAACGGATGAAACTATCTGAAGATAAAGCGCTCCAGACCTATAATGATATACAAAATTGGGGTAAAAAAGCAAATTTGAAAAATGCGGCACCGGCATTATTTGCGTACATTGGAGAGGCCTTTAAAGCCCTTGGGGCAATGCAACTCAGTGAAAATGAATTGGCATATTTGCAAAATTCCTTGTACATCATGTCGGGCTTATATGGTTTAATTCAACCAAATGATTTGATTGAACCATATCGCTTAGAAATGGCTCAGCGAGGTGTAACTCCAATTGGCACATCACTATATATGTTTTGGCGGCCAACCATAGAAAAATATCTTCTCAAACAGCTTCATATCGAAGAGCAGATCCTTAACTTGGCAAGTTCAGAATATAGCGACTTGATTCAAGATAAGCAGTTGAGAAACTGTATGATTACGCCACATTTTTTGGAAAAGACACCCAACAAATTAAAATCAGTATCTGTTTTTTCTAAGCAGGCCAGAGGTACTATGGCACGCTGGTGCGCAGTACATTCCATCAACCATATCAATGAGGTCAAATCCTTTAAAGAGTTGGGTTATTCGTATAGTGCTCAACACTCCGATGCTTTCAATTGGATTTTTATCCGTTGAAACTGAAATCCGGACTCTGCTCAAGAACCTCCCAAGTATGATCAGCTAGCAGTTTGACGCTGGCCAAGTATGTCAGTTCAGCACCCGATTTTCCCCAAGCATTTGGTCCGATGAGCGAAAGCATGAGTTGTTCATTTTTTTTTCTGTAGAGGTGGTAGGTATGATTAATGAGGGGTTCAAATCGCAATTCAGTTTGATAGATATAATCTGAAATCGATTTGCGCGCTTGAATTTTTTGGGCTTGTGAAGCGAGTAACTGCATCTGCTCATAAATTTGAGAGAGTTGCATGTCGGTTTGTTGATTCATTGCGCTCAGCGCACGACCTTTGAGTTTACCCTTATCTTCTGGCTTGATGACTGCGCCGCCAACGGTATGTGCATAGGGTAGCAAATGAGGGTTTTCTGCAATTTTATCCGGATCAATAGGATTAATGAATTCTTTTTGAGCTTGTTTAGGATCTTTCATAATTAAACCAATTTGCTGAGGGCTTTTCCAACTGCGGAGCCAATTGCCACACCCATTCCTCCCATACGAACACCCGCATGTACATTTTTGTTCAGGGAACGAATAAGCGGTTTTTTTTCAGTTCCAACGCTCATGATTCCAGACCACTCGTAATCAATTTCAAATGCTTGATCTGGTAAGATTTCCTCCTTTAGTTTTTGAATCAGCGCAGAGCGAATTTTATCGTTCTTTTCAAAGTCTGTAGTCGTCTCCGAAATAAAGTCTAAATGTCTTCCGCCACCCAGAAGTATGCGAGGGCCAATATCTCTGAAATAGTAATAACCTCGATCGCTGTGAAATAGCCCCTTCACTTGGTGATGGAGCGGCTTTGTTATCAGCACTTGTGCACGGGCTGGTTGGAGGTCGTTTGGAAAATAAGATTGGGCAAATCCATTGGTGCAAATAAATAAATGGTCACCACTTATGGATCCATGGTTTGTTTCAATTTGCACGTCTATGGTATTGCTTTTCCAATTTTGTACTGTGGTTGAAAATAAAAATTGAATACCTTGCTCAATGCATAACTGATAAAGTTTGGCAATCATTTTACCCGTATCAATGCTACTTTCATAGTTATTGAAATAAGCGGTCCGATATCCTTTAAACCCAAATTTTTCTATAAATTGATTGTCTTGTCGGTAAACATTATTGAGTCCAAATCGCAATTTGAATTGTTCGTTTAATGCTGCCAAAAAACCGCTTTCTAAAATAGGGTCATGCTCTTTTACTAAATCCCATGATCCACAATTTTGATAAGCAAGCGCTTCAAGGCCAACACGATTTTTAAGAAGCTCAAGCCCCTGTAGCCGCAGTGCAATGGTTTCCCATACTGTCTCAGAAGGCATGTGCTGAAAATCATCTTGGATCTCTGTGGGGCTTCCAAAGCAGGCAAAACCTGCGTTTTTGGTGCTTGCTCCAGTCGGTAAATAACCGCGTTCTAAAATGATTATTTTTTCTTTGGGAAACCGCTCTCGCAAGGAAAGCGCTGTTGACATCCCAACAAGTCCAGCACCTGCAATTACAAAGGTATTCCCAATAAGATATTGGTCGCGTTCCCAGTAACTCAATTGATCGAAGTGCAGCATTTTTTTTACTCGTTGATTTTTAGCAAATTTGTGTTCGAAACAAATGTACCAAATTGCTTTAAATTGGTTCTTTTGAATAACTGTTGTTTGCCATGATCAAATTACTTCTTTTTGTTTTATTGTTTTTGCCTATTGGGCTATTAGCTCAGCGCGACTTCCTAGTAGTGATAGAAGGTCGTGCTACTAGTTTTATAGAACACAAAGAGTTATATGGTGTGAGTGTAGATCTCATGCAACAAGAGTCTGTTCTCACTAAGGTGCTTTCCGATCAAGATGGTCAATTTTATATTTCGGCTAAAATCACCCAAGGGCAGTCCATTCAACTTCGTCTTACCAAAGGTGGTTACCTTACCAAATATATTTTGCTCGATCTAACCACTATGCAGGGACAGCGCAACCAACCCAATGGTTTACAATTATTGCGCAATCTCAAATGCGAACTGTACGAGCTCAAACCCGATGTGGATTTGCTTTTTGCCAAAAATCAAATCACTGACAAATATGTCTGGAACGCAGGCACTTTGGAACAAATACCATTGGTTAAATCTGATGCAGATGCCAAAGCAAGTGCAGCTTATCAGCTCGCTATTGACCAAAAATCAATTGCGCGTCTACAGCAAAAAGCAACTCAGAAATTAGCTGCAAATCAACCACAAGAGGCTATTTTATATTTGGACTCTATTTTAAATATCAATCCTGATGATGCTCGTGCAAATGAGCAAAAAAAGCAAATTATCTTCCAAAAAGAGGCAAATCTCAAACGTGAACAAGCGGAAGCTCAGTTTGCGCTACTTTTTGAAGAAGCCACTGCAGCTAAGCTTTCAGGAGATCTGAATCTTGCTGAATCAAAGTACAGATCAGCTGACGCAATTATACCAAATCAGCCCAAAGTAAATGCCGCATTGCAAGAAATCAGTCAAATAAGAAGAGAGGCTGCTGATGCGCAATCCAAAACACAGGCATTTCAAAAGGCAATGCAAGCTGCTACCGCATTAATGAACGCAAAAAAATTAGATGAAGCTGAAGCAAAGCTAAAAGAAGCGCAACAAATTAAACCAACAGAGCGAGAAACAGTTAGCCTACAACTCAGTCAAATTAAGGATATTCGCTTTGATATTCAACTAGAGGCAGAACTTAAAAAAACATTGAAGTTAGCCAATGATCAATACCTACAAAAGAAATATGATCTCGCTTTAGAAACCTATAAAAAAGCAGATAAGCAAATCGCGCTTTTTCACAAACAATCCTTAATTGATTCCTACTCTAAGGAGCTACAGGCCGGAATGAAACGTGTAACGGAGGGAATCAATTCTATGTCGCAGGTTTATCAAAATCAATTAGCTAAGGCTAATGAAAACTTCAATAAAGGACCTCAATTTTATGGTACGGCTAAATCCATTTTGAATTCGGATCCAATGAAAAGCCGACAAAACGAGCCAGATGTGATAGCCCTCAAGGAGAAAATTGCAGCAATGGAGGCTTACTACGCAGCGCGTAAAAGTGCATATCAATTGGTGAAAGCCAAAGACAACCCAGCCGCCTTGAAAGCACTAGAAAAATTATACCTCACTGCCGAAGCCCAACAAGAATATCTTAATAATTCAGAAGTACTTAGTATTCAAAAAAGTGCAGATTCCATAAGGTCTATTCTTACACCTGCAACCCCAACAATCGTAAAAGAGGATGTATTTGTTGAACCTGCTGGGATTCGTTTATCAGCACCAGGAGAAACCGTTAATGGAGAAAGCTCAATGGCTTTCAACGATTTAAAGTTGACGAGAGAAGCCAAGCAGGAAGCACCTTACCGCACTCAGCAACAAATTCGCACAGAAGTGGAGTACCGGAATTATTTTTCTCAGCAAAATGCACAGGTTGGATCTTTTGAAACCACAACGCAATTAGAATTGACTCGTGCACAGCGCCAACTTAATGCACAGCAGCAAACCAATACCCAAGAAATCCTTCAGGTCAATCAAGCACAACAGCTCCAAGCTTATGAAGTTTCAGTCAATAACCGGGCATTGGCAACCGAGGCTCGTCAGCAAGAAAATTCAAGTAATTTAACTGCATGGAAAGATTCAAAAGATCAATTAACTCAGTTAGAAAAACAAGAAGCAGATGCGCGTCAGCAGTCCGAACTTGATCGGCTCAATCGCATTCGCAATGAAAAAGAATTACAGCTCCAAGAGCAAGCCATTGTTGCTGAGAAAGTAGTGACTGAGCTTGATGAACGTAAGCAAAAAGTTGACTTCGTTAAGCAAGAGCAGCAAGAGAGCGCCACAAATGGAGGACAAAACCAATATGAACAGATTCAAAAAACAGCTTCATCTACGCTACAATTAAAGACTACACCAAATTACCTTCGCGATGAAAATGGCGTTCTTTTTGCGCCCAATACGCTCACAGAAAAAACATATCAACTCAAAAATAAAGAGGGTTATATTACAAAAGTAATTGTGAGAAGAGTGGTTGTCGATCCCAATGGACACGGTGTTGTTTATGAGCAAACCACAGATGAAAATGGCAAAACCTACTTTACAAGAGACGGACAGGTTAGTACTGAATATATTTGGTTCAATGAATCTACCGGTGCTAATGTTTTGATCAAATAATTTTATGCAAGTACACTTTATTGCTATTGGTGGAAGCGCAATGCACAACCTCGCAATTGCACTCTCCAGAAAAGGATTTCAAGTGACTGGATCCGATGATGAAATCTTCGAACCATCCCGAACGCGACTAGAAAAACAAGGCATCTTACCACAGCAATTAGGTTGGGCTGCCAATCGCATACATGCAGGACTTTCAGCGGTAATTTTGGGGATGCATGCGCGCGCAGACAATCCAGAATTAATAGCTGCAAAAGAATTGGGTATTCCTATTTATAGTTACCCAGAATATCTTTATGAGCAAAGTAAGGATCAAATCAGGATCGTGATTGGAGGAAGTCATGGCAAAACGACAATCACCTCCATGCTTCTTCATGCGGTTGCCAAATTACAAATTGATGTTGATTATATGGTTGGCGCCCAACTAGAGGGGTATGATTGTATGGTGAAGCTTACTAAAGAGGCCAAGTTCATGATTTTGGAAGGGGATGAATATTTAAGTTCTCCAATAGACCGCCGCCCAAAGTTTCACTTATATAAACCAAATATTGCATTGCTTTCGGGCATTGCCTGGGACCACATCAATGTTTTTCCAACTTTTGAGAATTATATCGAACAATTTGAAATCTTTATTTCTTTAATCGAGCCAAACGGTTCCCTGGTCTATAATAGCGAGGATATTCACATCCAAAAATTGGCTGCATCATCATCAGCTCAGCTTCATTTAGTGCCTTACGAAACTCCCAAATTTGAACCCACCGCAACTGGTACTTTATTATATTTTGATGGGCAACAATATCCGCTGAATATCTTTGGTGCTCACAACCTTCAAAATTTAATGGGCGCTATGTACGTTGCTCAACAAATGGGAATTTCCGAAAGTTCCTTTTTAACTGCCATGGCTGACTTTACGGGTGCAGGTAAGCGACTTCAAAAAGTAATAGAAAAAGATGGTTTTGTGATGTACAAAGACTTTGCACATTCACCCTCCAAATTGAAAGCCACTACTACTGCAGTTAAGCAGCAATATCCAGACCGAGAAGTGATTGCCTGTATGGAGCTCCATACTTTTAGTTCCTTACAACAGGCTTTCTTACCTCAATATAATGGGGCTATGTCAGCTGCAGACAAAGCCTTGGTATATTTTAGCCCTGAGGTAGTGGCACATAAAAAGCTACCTGTATTAGACATAAATGATGTACAAAGAGGATTTGGAGGCGATGTCCAAGTTTGTACAAAGACTCAGGATGTTTTGGACTTTATTAATGAGCAAAACTGGAATAACAAAGTCTTGTTAATGATGTCAAGTGGAAATTTTGACGGAATTGATTATGATGACCTCGCTGTGCGGTTACAAGCTAAGCTCTGAAAACAACCTTGCGGTAAATAACAGCGATTAGCAAGCTATTCAATGTACTATATACTAAAAGTGCCAACAGACTCACGCTGAGCGTAAACTGAGGGTCATACATCATGGCTGTATTTTTTCTCGCCATTTCTACAATTTCGCTGTCGCTTTTGTTTTCAAGCGCGCTGTTTCCTAGACGAATAGCAGCAATCTCCTCTGGACTGTCCATGCGTCTTTCGTAGGCAGCTCTTTTATTTTGATTGAATTCTGGATAAATATCTCTGTAATAGAAGAACAAAAAGAAACTTACCAAAAGGGTGTAGGGTAGACCGGCACTGAGACCCGACTTGATATCGGTTAATATATTGCTTTCACTGGTGTAAAACCGTTTTTTACGATACATAAACAGAGCAATTGCTGTAGTTAGCAAGGCCATATTTAATAAGACGAATGGTTGAATTTCATTGAGCAGAAAATGAAAGTTATAAGCTATCATTTTACAGGCAATCCAAATTAATCCAAAAGCCAAACCGTAAAGCCAACCCTTTTTCATTAGCTATTCATTGAAACTAAGAATTCTTCGTTAGAAAGTGTATTTTCCATATGGGATTTCATGAATTCCATGGCCTCCACTGGGTTCATATCTGCAATGAATTTGCGAATGAGCCATACACGTTGTAAAACATCTTTACTCACTAGTAAATCTTCGCGACGTGTTCCTGATGCAGTAATATCAATTGCAGGATATATGCGACGATTTGATATTTTTCGGTCAAGTTGGAGTTCCATGTTGCCCGTACCTTTGAATTCTTCAAAAATAACTTCGTCCATTTTAGATCCTGTTTCTGTAAGTGCAGTGGCAAGAATAGAAAGCGAACCGCCATTTTCAATCTTGCGCGCAGAACCAAAGAATCTTTTTGGTTTGTGAAGCGCATTAGCATCTACACCACCGGAAAGCACTTTTCCTGATGCTGGAGATACGGTGTTGTATGCACGTGCTAAACGTGTTATGGAGTCGAGCAGGATGCAGACATCATGTCCACACTCAACCATTCTTTTCGCTTTTTCCAAAACCATATTCGCGACTTTGACGTGGCGATCAGCTGGTTCATCAAAGGTTGAAGCAATGACCTCAGCTTTTACGGAACGAGCCATATCTGTCACTTCTTCTGGTCGTTCATCGATGAGAAGTACAATGAGATATGTTTCTGGGTGATTGGCTGCAATTGCATTGGCTACATCTTTAAGTAGCATGGTTTTGCCCGTTTTAGGTTGAGCGACAATCATGCCGCGTTGCCCTTTGCCAATCGGTGCAAAAAGATCCATTACACGCGTAGATAATGTTTCTTGGGAGTGTCCGGTTAATTTGAATTTTTCTGATGGAAAAAGCGGTGTGAGGTATTGAAAAGGAACTCGATCACGAATATAAGAAGGGTCGCGTCCGTTGATAGACTCCACCTTAACTAGCGGAAAGAACTTTTCACCTTCTCTTGGAGGTCTAATTGTGCCTTTTACGGTATCACCTGTCTTCAGTCCAAAAAGTTTGATTTGATTTTGAGAGACATAAATGTCATCTGGTGATGGTAGGTAATTATAGTCTGAAGAGCGTAGAAAACCGTAACCGTCTTGAATAACCTCGAGTACACCTTCAGCTGACACAATTCCTACAAGATCAAAGTGTTCTTCTTTAAGGACTTCCTCTGATACCTCTGGCGTTTGTCCAGATTTTTGCTGAAATCTATTTTGCTCCTGGGTATTATTTTGTTCTTGATGACGCTGACGTTGTTGGTCATTGCGTTGATTGCGTTGCTCACGTTGCTCACGCTGTTGCTGTTGTGGATGTCTTGGACGCGGTGTGGCTTGCTCTTTTAGGCTTTCCTCCGCTGTCGTTTCTGGTAAGACTTGTACAGTATTTTCTTCTGTAGCGACTGCGACTATTGGAGCATTTGGTTCATCAGCTGCTGGTTTTGGCTTGCGGACACGCTTACGCACTTGCGCATTTGTAGTGTTTTCCACATGCGTATCAGTGGGCGCTTCTTGTGCGGTGGTTGTGTCAGATTTGCCAGCAATTGCACTGATCAAATCACTTTTTTTGAGGTTAGCTACATCAATGCCAAGGCTTTGTGCGATAACACGTAGGTCCGAGATTTTTTTACTCTCTAAGGTTATTAAATCCATCAATGGTAAGTTAAAAACTGAATTTGGAGAAGGCCCGGAGGTGGGCAATTGGAAATTCGTTGCAAGTTTAAGTAAAAAAAAGCGAAAATAAACACATCTTTAAAAAAACTATGTCTTGCGCTTTTGTTTTTTAGCTGCAGGGAAAAGTATGTTGTTGAGAATCAGTCTGTAACCAGGTGAATTTGGATGTAGATTCAAATCAGTAGGCGGGTCACCAACAAGGTGCTGATAGTCTTCAGGATCATGACCTCCGTAAAAGGTCCAAGTCCCTTGTCCAAATTCTCCGTGTACATACTTGGCTGTATTGGCAGCTTTATTCTCTCCTAATATAAGGACATTAGGTTTTATAAATTCTTTATGAAAGTCTGTTGTTTGGCCCATAAAACCATTGATTACATCCACATGACATTGTGTCAACATGGTAGGAACGACATCCCACTTGGCTGAAAAATCAAAGAGGGTAAACTGATCAGACTTCTCTGTTATCATTCGCTTGGTACGCAAGTCTGTTCCATCAATGTCGCTGTATTCATAGATCATGGGATCTTTGATGATATGAAAATTTTGAAATGCAAACGTCTCGTTGAACTCTAGTTTATCTTGTGCTCTGGGATCAGATGGAGTTCCATCAAATATAGCTTCTTGAATATCTACATTTTGAGCCGCTAAGGCAATGTCAAATGAATCTGTTCCTGAACACATCGTGAATAAAAATCCGCCTCCTATTACAAAATTCCGAATATTGAGTGCAACAGCTCTCTTGAGTGCTGCAGTAGAGCTAAATCCGAGTTCAGCAGCGGAAGCCTCAGATCTCTGCACCTCCTGTTGGTACCAACTTTGCATGCGTGCAGAGCCATAGAATTTGCCGTATTGCCCCGTAAAATCTTCATGATGAAGATGCAGCCAATCGTATTTAGGTAAAATACCGTTCACGATAGCAGAATCATAGATTTTGTCGTATTTAATTTCTGCGTAGGTTAGCACGAGTGTGACGGCATCGTCCCATGGGAGTTTATTTGGTGGAGTGTAGACAGCGATTTTAGGTGCCTTTTCTAATTGTACCACTTCCATATTGACCTCAGGGTCAGCAATGTCGCTTTTGATTTTGTTCACTTGTCCGTCATTGAGGACCTGGTAACTGATATTGCGCAGTAGCAGTTCTTCTTCGATACGTTGTAGATGTGGAATCAAAAAACTGCCCCCTCTGTAATTGAGTAGCCATTCAATTGTAATTTGATTGTCCAATGTCCAATAGGCTAACCCATAGGCCTTTAGATGATCGCGTTGTGAATCATCCATTGGAACAAGTATTTGTGTGCCCCAACTTTGGAAATACAACAAAAGGATAAAAAATAAATAGAGTAGTTTAGAAGGGATCTTCTTCATTGTTGTCTTTGCTGAAAATATCTTCTGAGCTGTCATCCATTTTACTTTTGATGGTGTAGGTAGCAAACTCTTGATTGAACTGGCTAAGGCCTGCATTGGTTGTCCCTGGCAAGTCAAGAGCTTCTACTTCATCGAGGTTTTCGAATCTTGCGAATTCAGGTACAAATCTCAAGCGCACATTTTTAAGGGCTCCGTTACGGTGTTTGGCAATGATGATTTCTCCAATTCCCAAGGTTGAATTCCCATCCGCATCTTGAGTAAGGTCGTAGTATTCTGGTCTGTAAATGAAGGATACAATATCAGCATCTTGTTCAATTGCTCCTGATTCACGCAAGTCGGATAGCATTGGGCGTTTGTCTCCTCCTCGGGTCTCAACTGAGCGACTCAATTGCGAAAGGGCAATGATAGGTACGTTCAACTCTTTGGCAATTTCTTTGATGGAACGTGATATAGTTGAAATTTCTTGCTCACGATTCCCTCCGCTTTTTGAGTCTTTGGCGCTCATTAATTGGAGGTAGTCGATGATGATGAGGTCAATGTTATGTTGTGCCTTGAGGCGACGACATTTGGCTCGAAAGTCAAAAATGTTGATACCTGGTGTATCGTCAATAAAAATGGGAGCCTCTGCCAACTTTCCTATACGGGAATGAAGTTGTTGAAATTCATGCTCCTTCAGGTCACCTTTTCTCAATTTTTCGGCAGAAAGTCGGGATTCTGATGCAATTAATCTTTTTACCAACTGAACTGAGGACATTTCTAGGGAGAAAACCGCAACACCTTTGCCGTAGTCAACTGCAGTATTTCGAGCCATGGAAAGGACAAACGCTGTTTTTCCCATACCAGGACGAGCTGCAAGTACAATCATATCGGATCGTTGCCAACCTGAAGTAACTTTATCAAGATCGTGGAATCCGGTAGGGATACCGGAAACTCCATCGGTATTCTTAGAAGCAAGTTCAATTTCATGTATGGCTTCTTGTACAATGTAAGACATGGAGCCTACTTGCTTGGACATGTTATTCTCAGCTATGCTAAATAAATCTGCTTCCGCATCATTTAATAAATCAAAAACATCTTGCGTGTCATCGTAGGCGTCTCTAATGATTTTGGAACTGACATTGATGAGTTCTCGTTTGATGAACTTTTCGGCAAGAATTCGTGCATGGTGTTGAACGTGAGCCGCACTTGCCACTCGAGTGGTAAGGGAGCTCACATAGGCTGCGCCTCCTGCCAATTCGAGTTCTCCACTTTTTTGGAGATATGCCGTTACCGTCACCAGATCTATGGGATTTGTGGCGGCAAAAAGTGCTCGAATTGCTTTGAAAACATGTTGGTGACGCACATCGTAAAAGGTCCTTTCAGAAAGAATATCGATGGTATCATTGATTGCTCTACTCTCAAGCATCATGGCGCCAAGTACAACTTGTTCTATATCCAATGCCTGCGGCGGAATCCTTCCGATTTCACCAAAGGCTTGGGTTTGTGTTTTGATACGCGCAATAGGTTTGCGATTGTTGTCAGGAGCATCCATAGAACAAATATAACCAAGGCAAGCTGAAAGCAAAAATATAGATTGGCTTAGTTTTAAAAAAGTTGTAAAGGATGGTTATGAACAATTGTTGAAATCAGCAGAGTTCCTTGAGTGCCTTAGCCGTGCCTATTTTTCTGGTAATAATGTCTTTTTCAAATTTTGGCGAACGTGCTGGCGAGTATTCTCGACCATAAAATATGATCTGTAAATGCAATTTATTCCACGTGTTTTCAGGAAACCATTTTTTAGCATCGCGTTCAGTTTGCTCCACATTTTTTCCATTTGTCATACCCCAACGTGTCAATAGTCGGTGAATATGGGTATCAACAGGGAATGCTTCATATCCAAAAGCCTGGGACATTACTACTGATGCAGTTTTATGTCCCACGCCAGGTAGCGCTTCTAGAGCTGTGTAGTTTTGTGGCACTATTCCATCGTATTGATCTACAAGAATTTTGGAAAGGCCGGAAATAGCTGCTGCTTTTTTGGGAGATAGACCACAAGGTCGAATAATTTGTTGAATCTGCGCTACGTCTTGCTTGGTCATCTCAAAAGGATTATCAGCAAGCGCAAATAATTGAGGCGTTACAGTATTGACACGCGCATCTGTACATTGCGCCGAAAGTAATACGGCAACAAGAAGGGTGTAAGGGTCTTTATGATCAAGTGGTATGGGGGTCTCTGGGTAGAGTGCTTCTAGTGTTTCGATAATATATTGTGCTTTTTCCTTTTTATTCATAATTGACCAAAACTAAGAAGGTGAAGAAAACGATTTTCGGTAAACAGGAACCACATCATGAATGCTAAAATAGCATACCTCGATAGAAAGGATCCTGCAACAAAAATAATGTCTGCGCTTGCAAAATACCAAGCAAGAATTGGGATAATAAAAACTAAACTGATCCAGATATGGGCCCAATAAAAGCTAAAATGAACAGGTGTTTCAATTTGATAAAGCCCATCTTGAAAACGTAGGGATTTTACTTGGTGTAGCCACGGTGTTTCTATGGCACTTAAGTTTTGCACTTTGGGTAAATTTTGACTCAAGTAATCGGATACCCAATAAGATCGGCCGTCAGTGCTTTGAAATAGTTGGACTTGATGGCCGTCTACACTGCCGTAGGTTTTTAATCCAAACGATTCAGCTTCAATTGGTTGGGCGCGTTCAGGTAGGAAAAAATCAATCCAGAGAACTAAAAACAAAAGGGTTCCAATAAAGGAAACTGTCCGATGCCATCTTCCAATTGGTCCATTTTTGAGTCGAGCAAGATATGCTATTTTGTACTCCTCTTCATGTTGCTTTTTTTGTCTTAATTTTTCTCGTGCTGTATCTCTTTGTTGTTTATATGCTTGCAGGTCTTCCTCATACTGTGATTGTTGGTTTCGGTATGTTTGTTCGACCATTTCGGGTTCAGCAATTGTTTGTCCTTCACTCAATTGTTCATATGCCGATTGAATCTTTAGAAATTGAGCTGCAGCAGCTGTAGACGGATTGCGGTCTGGATGGTATTTTTTTACCAAAGACCGATAAGCTTTTCTGATTTCTTCGGGACTTGCATCCTTTTGAAGACCAAGTATTTTATAAGGATCGCCAGTCTTCATTTAAAATAAATTGAATGGTTTCTTTACGTTTGATTTTCTGGGTTTCGGTACGATCAAAGACAGGAATGAGGACGTATTTTTTTGGAATCTCTTCTTTTTTTAGACCTATTTGTTCAAAATCTGGTAGGACAGGTAACTTGGTTCCTTCAAATACGATAACGACAATTTCTCCCCATTTCGGGTCGGGAAGAGCAGTTATATAAAATGACTCTTTGAAATATTTTTGTAGCTTGTTTTCCAGTAATTCCGGAATGATTTTAAAACCACCTGAATTGATTGCATTATCTGCTCGCCCCAACCATTGGAAGCAATTTGTTTGTTCAATATTTACTATGTCTTTGGTGATAATTTGTTGCTCTTGAAGAGCAGGGTAGGAAATTACCAAACAGCCATTTTGACTAGAAAATTGTATGCCGGGCAGACCTTTAAAATTGCGATCCTCAGTGGGGCTTACTTTTCTTAACGCTACATGTGAAAGAGTTTCGGTCATGCCGTAACTTTGCCAAACTTGAAGATTTTCAGCCTGACATGCAGCAATGATTTCCGGACTTAATTGTCCACCACCTACTAATATTTTTGAGCAATTTCTGAGTTGATTGATATCAAATTTTAAACTTTGTTGCAATTGAGTTGGTACCATTGCAATAAAGTCGATTTTTTCTTGTTGGTATTGTAGTGGTCTTGACTTTGGGAGCTGTATTAATAGTTCGAAATCTCCAACCAAAGATCTTGCCATTAACATGAGACCTCCGACACTAGATAATGGTAAACAAAGTAAAGCGCGAATTTGAGAATCTATTCCCAGTGCTGCAATACTTGCTTGTGCAGATTGAATAAGTTGATTTTTATCAAAGGTGTGTAGTTGTGGCTCACCAGTGGTTCCAGAACTTTTAATTTGAAATGGGCTATTGTTGTTCCATTTTTCTAAGAATAAGGAAGCTTGACTTTGCAAAGTAGCATCTGAATCTATGAAAAACCACTTCTCTCGCATTAATAGTCGATATCTAGGTTAAAACGGTTTTTTAAAGTATGTAGATTTGGGTTTTTACGCGCTAATGCGGCAAATTTGTCCTTTCCCGTTAGGAACTTAACTTCTTCTTCGTCAGGTGCGGCTTGAATCAGTTCAATATCAATGTAATAATTATTGAGCTGTTTTCGCATGAATTCTTTGAAGGTGAGAAGGTGAGTTTGAATGTAATTTTGTTGAACAAGGTTATCAACGGTAAGTTCAAGGATTTCTTCGCTTTTGAGTACAGGATCTCTTTTGATGAGGGCATTATAAAATGTTTCCATGCCGTCCTCCTTAACTTGATAGGCAAATTGTTTCCAATACATTTTTACATGATCTAGATGAAATCCTTCTCTTGGTAAGTCTTCTTGTCGGACCTGTTGGTTACTCGCCTTGTCCTTTTCAAGGGTGTCTTTTATAGAGAGCATATTCGCCCGGACATTACCTTGGGGCTTTGTTAATTGAGGGGAGGCTTCCTTTACAGGCACTGCCTGAGTAGGAGGGCTTGTCTCAACTTTTGGCTTGTTTGTGTTGGATTTACGAAGTGTTTGATTTGGAAAGGGCAGAATGTCGATCCGCTCAGTTAGGCCTTTTTTTTTTCTTGCTCTTGCTTGAGAGAGCAGAGCTGCATCAGTGCGACTTCAATGAGTAGTCGCTGGTTTTTGGAGGCTTTGTAATCTACATCGGTTTTGGATAGAACCTGTAGGCCCCTTAACAATCGTTGCGCTTCTATCTCACTTGCTTGTTGAATGAAACGCTGTTTGATCGTGTCTGGCGCTTCCAGTAGACTTGCAGTCTGTGGATCTTTACAGACTAGCATATTACGCAAATGTTCGGCTAAGCCGACTACAAAATGATGACCATCAAATCCTTTTTCGTAAATATCGTTGAGGATAAGAAGTGCTGAAGGTATATCTTCTTTTTCAGTAGCCTCGACGATTTTGAAGTAGTATTCGTAGTCTAATATGTGTAAATTCTCAAGAACATCTTTGTAAGTAAGCGTGTTACCTGCAAAAGTAACAAGCTGGTCGAAGATCGATAAGGCATCACGTAAGGCTCCGTCTGCTTTTAGAGCAATCTGATGCAAGGCCTCTGGATCTGCTGAAACACCTTCTTTGGTTGCAATTGTGGTAAGATGATCTGCAATATCCTTCACGCGAATTCTTTGAAAATCAAAGATCTGACAGCGAGAAAGGATTGTAGGGATGATTTTGTGCTTTTCAGTTGTTGCCAAAATGAAAATAGCATGCTTCGGTGGCTCTTCTAATGTTTTGAGAAAGGCATTGAAAGCACTTGCAGATAACATGTGAACCTCGTCAATAATATAAACCTTATGACTTCCAAGTTGGGGTGCAATTCGAACTTGATCGATGAGATTGCGTATGTCGTCTACAGAGTTGTTTGACGCAGCATCAAGCTCATAAATATTAAGAGAATTTCCTGTGTGAAACGATAGGCAGGAGTCACATTGGTCACATGCCTCAATTTCAGAAGTAGGGTTAAAGCAATTAATCGTTTTAGCGAGTATACGTGCAGTGGTTGTTTTTCCAACACCTCTTGATCCACAGAACAAAAAAGCCTGAGCGAGATGCTCATTTTTAATTGCATTTTTGAGCGTATTGGTAATAGATTGTTGCCCCACAACCGTGTCAAAGGTTTGAGGGCGGTATTTACGAGCCGAAACAACAAAATCACTCATGTCTCAAAGATACCGCTAATTTTCAAATATCATTACTGAAGATATCAACAGTTCTTGCTAATTTTTGACGAGTGTGAACGAATAGGCGGTAACCTGAAGCAGGTAGGTTCCAGATTTGAGCATAGAAAGGTCAATTTGTGAATCAAGCAATCCCGTTTTTGCTTGTTGGCCATCGGATGTATAGAGTACAAATGCTTTTCCAATCAAATCATCTGGGATATTAAAAGAGCCGTTACTTGGATTTGGATATAAATGTGCTAATGTGGGAATGCTGTATGTGGAAGTTGAATTGGTTAATTGATTGAGATGATTCAAGTATATTTTTAAGCCTCCTTGCCGAACGTCCCCCCAAATGACATACAAATGATTGTTATCAAATTGGATATTTAAAAAGTCATTGCCACTTTCTAGAAGTATGGAATCGTGATCGACCAAAGGACTTATTATAAATTCATCACCCCAGTCTTGGTTACTTTGAATGCGGCAATAGATTTGGGTAGGACTTTGATAGGTAGAGGAAATTCCATTGCGTCGATCTCGCCAGCATACGGCTAAATCACCATCACTGTCATAATCTGACCAAACCAAATCTTGAATCACACCATTATTTGTAAGATCTGTGTTCACTCTTGTTGGAGTTGACCAACCCGTTCCCGATTTTTCTATACTAAAAATGTCAGGGTCTCCGAAAACATCGCTTATGAATGAATAATTTGCCCGATTGGCATTCGATGGATCAAGGGAAAGATGTGGTCCACTTTTTAAGGTGTCGTTTGTTGTTCCAAAACCAAGCCCTTGATAGGCTATTTCATAATTGTAATTTGTGGAGGTGTTTGTTTGTGTAACTTCTACCAGACGCGGTAAAATATGTTGAGCAGGATAATAACTGGGGTAAATTGCCATGAATGTGCCATCATTAGCAAACGCGGGTGAAGGCATTGGTTGTGTAATGGTATTTCCTGCTAAATATGGAGATTGGTCTAGTTCTTGTAATGTAAAATTTGCTCCTTGGTCTGAGGAAATTGCCAAATATGGGTGAAAAGGAGCTGCTACTATGCCAGGTTGATTTGCATTTGTACTGGTAATGAATATGTTTCCTGAGAGTGGGTCAACAGCAATCCATGGACGATCAATGCACAATTTATTTGGGCAAGAGCTAATAGACCTGACCACAACACCTTCATTCCAGTTCAATCCCCCATCTGTAGATTTTCTACATACGATGGCACCATTTGAGAAGTTGGTATTGTCGTAGTCAATATAGGCCATGAAAAGTGTGCCATTAGCGTTAAAGGCAAGTGAAACATCTGCGCTCGTATTCCCTAATTGTTGGTGTGTCTGCCAAAATGGTGGTGTCCACGAAGTTCCACCATCAAAAGAAACAACGCTTTTGATGACAATTTTCTGATTGAATTGATGCCCCATCCAGGCAGCTACTAAATGATTGCTATTTTGTGGATTGATCGCCAAGTAAGGTTCTCCTTCAAAAATATTTCCCGAAGAAATTAATTGATTCTGTGCTTGGACACAAAAAGAAATAAATAGTGTCAAAAGTAACAGTAATTTCATGACTTGAAGATATAAAAAAAGCCACTAGAAAGTGGCTTAAAGTTTAAGGAATCTTTTGATTAAAAATCCTCCGGGATGCTCAATTTTGGGTTGACGTCTATTTGCTTTATTGAACCGTTGAGTGTCATTTTACCCACGGTCATCGTAAAAGAATGCGCGAATTTAAAGCCATTCACATCTTTATAATCTGCATAATTCGTTACGGTCTCGATCGTTTCGTTATTTACTTGACGGATATTATTAGATCGCAATTTCATAAAGTTTTGAGCATCATAATAGTCGTAGTTTTCTGATAGGCCATCATTTGTATATAAAACATAGCAATCGTGGCCATCTAGATTTTCTATCCCTTTGATTTCATATTTCATACCATTTGCTTGGTAATTGATTTCTGGAATAAAACCTAATGCTTTTTGTTTGGCTTGAATTTCATCTGCTGTTAAATCTTCACGTCCACCTTGCATGCTGAAAGTATATCCTGATTGACCATTGAAATATGATTTTTGTAGCACCATTCCTGGCATTTCCATCTTGCTCGCCTCATTGCGGCCATTCCAGAAATAGTCTGTAGAGGTCAAGACAAATGGAATTTGAGCAGAACTCATTTCTGAAACGCGTTGATAGCTCTTAACGGTTTTAACTTTTTTAAGCGCAGCTTTTGCACTATTGGAACCCGTTATTGCCATGGCATAGGCATTGATCAGTTCCTCGGCTGAAATATCAGCACTTTTGACATCTTTGATTGGGGCACCAAATGCATCTAATTTTTCTATTTTTCCGTCTGAATCAAAAGGTAAGAGTTTTGGCAAAATTTCATCATTTCCTACAACAATAATGTGGCAATTTTTTGCAGTAAAGTATTGCTGTGCAACACGTAAAACATCTTGTTTGGTGATAGACTCAAGTCGTTGGAGATAATTCTGATAGTAGTCGGGTGCTAATTTTTGTTTGATAGTGTTTAAGGCAAATCGAGCAACTGTTTGTGGGCGCTCCAAAGAACGTGCAAAGCCTCCTGCCATATTATTTTTGGTTAAGCTTAATTCTTCGTGGCTAACTTCAGTCGCTATGATTGCTGCAAATTCTTTAAGGATTTCAGTAATGGCAGAGTCGGTAACTGCATTTTTGAAATTTCCTCCTGCGGACATCCAAGAACCATTCTCTGTAATGTTGAGCGATGAATAACAGCCGTATGTAAAAGCTTTATCCTCTCTAAGGTTTTGCATTAAGCGGGTTCCAAATCCACCACCACCAAGTATGCCATTGAGTACTGTTAAGGCAAGTTGGTCTTGGTGTCCAGCACGAATATCAATTGGAAAAGTTACATATACAACAGACTGGACAGCTCCTGGTTTTTTGACAAATATGACTCGATTTCCTTTGTCAAACTGACCATTGCCAAGTTCGTTTTTATACACAGGACCACCTTGCCAATTCGAAAAATAACGTGACACAAGCTCCTCCGTTTGGGCTTTGGTGATATCGCCAACAACGACTAAATAACTACCTTGTGGAGTGAAATTTGACTTGTAATAAGCAATAAGATCTTCGCGAGAAATATTTTGTAGCGTACTTTCAGTCATGATTTCTCCTAGGGGATGACCCGGGAAATTAATGGCTCTGGTTGCATTTGATGCCATTTGCCCTGCATCTGCTTTTGTTGATTGTAAACTCGACAAATTTTGTTTTCGTATGCGCTCTACTTCGCTTTCAGGAAAATTAGCATTGTACAATACGTCTGTCATCAGATTGAGCCCTTTGTCTAGGTGTTTGGTCAAACAACTTAAATTGATGCTTGAGGCACTTGCTGATAAATTTGCACCAATAAAATCAATTTCACGATCAAGCTGATCTTTTGAGCGCGAATTTGTACCGGACATCAGTAAAGAGCCTGCCAAATCAGAAAGGCCCGCTTTACCTTCTTCTAAACGAGGCGAATTCCCAAGGCTTAGTTCTATAGAAACCTTAGGTATTTTATGGTTTTCCGAGAGTATTACTGTAATACCGTTAGCAGTAGTAAACACTTGAGAGGCCGGTATATTGATTTTTTGAGCTGCAGCCGCAGCTGGTCTTTGAGATCGATCTAATTGTGCAAATGCATTGCAAGTTACGATCATGATCAAAAGGAGATATAGACTTTTCATGAGGCTTATTTTTCTTTAGGTAAGTAATAAAGGATCACGCGGGCATCTTGCTTCATGTACGTGTTAGCTACCCTAAGGATGTCCTCTCGGGTGACATTTAAGTAATTGTCCAGCAAAGTATTTACACGATTTGCATCTCCAAAATAAACATGGTTGTCTGCTAGATTTTCTGCAATCCCTGCAATGCTTGAATTACTCGAGGCAATGTCATTTTCAAATTTATTACGGACTTTTTGAAATTCTTCCTCACTAATAAGTTCACTTTGAATAGCAGCTATTTGTTGGTCAAAAGCACTTAACAGGGTATCCAAAACAACATCTTGAGGAGCGATGGCGGCCATGATGCCAATTCCAGCGTCCTCGAGTCCGTAATTGAAAGAAAAAGCATATTGTGCCAGTTCTCTTTTTTCGACGATTTCTTTATTGATGCGCGAAGAACTTCCACTTGACAACACTTCGTTCAAAAACTCTAAAGCGTAAGTGTCTGGATGCGTTTGCGCTGGCATTTTGTATCCAATAAAAAGCGCCGGTAATTGAATGTTATCATAGATGGTGTCTTTAATCGTCGTTTCAATGGTCGTGAGGTCTTTTTGAGGACGATCAACCATACATTTTTGGTCAGCGAGGTAGGTGATTAGCTTTTGAGCAGAGGCATCTATTGAACCCATAAAATTTTGAGCATCAAATGCATTTTTCTCTACGCTGTAGCGTTCTAGAAAGGCGGCTTCGTCGAGGTTGATGAAATCGCGATACAAATTAATGGCTTGCCCTTTGGGAATCGTTTCAAAGTATTTTGCAATCCACTTTTTGGTTTGTTCAATATTGATGTCTCCAGCGATAGACAAGGTTGCATTTGAAGGCACGTAGAACGTTTTGTAGAAATTCACATAATCCTCCTCTTGGGCAGCATCAAGATGTTCCATACTGCCAATGGGTGCCCAATTGTAGGGGTGAGAAGTGAATACACGCTTGAACATTTCTGTGAAGAAAGATCCATAGGGTTGGTTGTCTACACGTTGTCTTTTTTCTTCTTTTACCACGCTTCGTTGCGTCTCAATGCCTTTGATGTCAACTTTGGCATGAAGCATGCGTTCGCTTTCCAACCAAAGGCCTAATTCGAGCTGATTAGAAGGTAGTACTTCATAGTAATAGGTGCGGTCCTGTGAGGTGTTTGCATTGAGTGTGCCTCCGTTTTTTTCTACAAGTTCACTGTACTCTCCACGACCAATGTGAGCAGAACCTTCGAACAATAAGTGTTCAAAAAAGTGTGCAAAACCAGTGCGGTTTGGGTTTTCATTCTTGGATCCAACATGGTAAAGAACTGATACAGCTACAATAGGTGTGGCATGTTCTTCATGCAATATGACATGCAACCCATTTGGGAGGTCATATGCTTCGTAGGTGATTTTTTGCTGTCCCCAATAGGAGGAGCTAATCAGCAAAAAAAGACCGCAAAATATAGATTTTTTCATAGTCAATTAGATAAGCGCTACGAAGATACGTTTATTGGTCTAAATTTTGATAACTTTGAACAATGTCGTTCAAAAGATCCGTATTCTTTTTGTTTTTTGCCATTTTAGACCTTAAATCAAGTGCTCAAGGAATTGTTCCAACCTTAGATTTTAACAACTATTTTGTTTCTTTTCAAGATGGGTTTTTTAGGCCGATTGAAATTCAACCTATTGTTAGTTACAAAGCTGGTGATGAAATAGTTGCCTATATTGACACTCGGGGTAACCTGAAAATATATGATGGCAACGAACGTATTGATGTGACCACGCTCAACGTAGACTATCAGGTTTCAGATCACCTCATGGCTTATCGCATTGCGCAGGGTTTGCGCATGTGGGATGCGGGTAAATTTACGGTGCTCACCAACTTTGGTCGCGAGTTCATTGTAAGGGACAGTCTGATTGTCTTTGAAGACACGCGCTACCAGTCAATCAATGTATATTGGAATCAAAAGATTGAAAGCTTGGTTACCATAACTAATGGTCTTTCAATGAATGCGAGTGTTGGAGAAAATTTAGTGGTATACAAAGACAATAGCAACACTTATTTTGTCTATTGGTTTGGTCAAAAATTCGAAATTGGAACCTATAATGAAGAGATACTTAATTTTCAATTGGGTACTGATATCATGTGTTTCAAAGACCCATATTCACAATCATTTTTTGTCTTTGATCGCGGGAATTTTATAGAACTAGAGTCTTTCCCCATTAAAAACTATAAGGCAGGTCGTGGATTTGTGGTCTACGAGGATATGAATGGAAACTTGTGGCATTATCAAAATGGTGAAAAAACAGCTTTATCGAATTTTTCAACTGAATTTTGGGATGTAAAAGATGACATTTGTGTTTGGATGGAAAACTCTTATTTTTTTGCTTTCACCAAAGGCAAGCGTATTCAAGTTGCAACCTATCAGCCACAAGCATATTTGCTCAAAAATAATGTCCTTGCCTTTAGAAATATTATAGGTGGGGTAAGTGCATTAGTCGATGGTCGTATAGAAGAAATCACCAATTTTCCGCAGTCTGATTTTGAGATTTATGGCAATAAAGTCCTCGTTAAGCTTCCAAATCAAACCTCGGTAGTCTATATGAATGGGAAATTGTATGCAAATTAAGCAATACTTATTTTTTCTTTTCTTGATTTTTGGGTTTTCATCACCAACATATGCCCAAAAACCAATTGAAGAAAAGTTAGATCTTCTGCTTGCACAAGGACATTACAAGCTGGTGTACCGAAAGGCCAAAAGATTGGCACAGAATCCAGCCTATGATCACAGCAATACACCAGAGAAATATCGACAATTAGCAGCTCAAGAACTTTCTAAAAATGTGTTTTGGGCCAAGCGTCATGCATTAGAAGTCGAATGGATGTCAAATCCACCCACTAACATAAATCAAGGAGAAGTTGCGGGTCAAAAAAATGGGCAAACCCAACAATTAATACAAGAGGCGAAAAAATATATTGGTGTGCCTTACAAGGAAGCCGGTATGGATCCTTCCGGTTTTGACTGCAGTGGTTTTACCTGTTATATTTTTGAAGCAAATGGAGTGGAGCTCCCAAGGCGCGCGGCAGATCAGTTTAATTATTGTAAACAGATTAGCTCATCAGAAGCTCGTGCTGGAGATTTGGTGTTCTTTACAAATGGAAATCAGGTGAATCATGTAGGTATTTTGATTTCAGAAAAGGGAGCACCAAAACAAATGATTCACGCCAGTAGTTCTATTGGTATTTCAATTGTAGAAATAGATTCCTCGGCATATTGGAAACCAAAAATAATTGGTTACGGTCGAATCAAGTGATATAAGTACATCAAAAGGGCAGAGAGTTCAAGTATTATTCCTGGGAGTAAAAGTTGAGGATTAGCCAAGATTCCCATTCCTAGATAAAAAGTTCCAGACAAAAGTAGCAAGGCTTTAATTTGTTTCTCAAAAGAATAGATTCTTCCATGTTTCTTAGGTTTTCCAAGAGACTGTACTTTGGAAAAAATCAGAACGATACTTGAAAGTAGTAAAGCAACCACTAATAAAAGTAAGTTAGGAGCATGTGGGTCTTGAAAGTTAAATACCAAAAAATACAGCACCCCATGGAGCAATAGTAAGCCCAACTGAATTCTTATAAAAGTAGGTGATTGCTCCGAGGTGAGCCTACCGAAAAAAGCAATGACAGCTAAAAAAGGAAACAAGAAAAGCTTGGTTCCCCATCCGAGTATATCCCAGTTGTAAATGTTCCAAATACTAAACATGCTGAGTAAGCCAAAAACAATGGCCAACCAAGAACTTATGCTAGTGAGATTAACCTTCATGAGTGTTTTCTTCTACTTAGTTCAGTTGCACAAACTAAATGCCAAAGTGCTCTGGCTCCGACATTTGCATCCCAATCTCCCGAAGGGCCCGGTGCAACTTCATTGAGGTCAAATCCGATTATTTGGCGCCCAGCATGTACAACTTCAAAGAGTAAATAGGCAATTTGTTGCAATTCAAAACCACCAGCTACCGGCGTTCCAGTGTGCGGGCACAAACTGGGTAAAAGACCATCAATATCAAAAGAGATATAGACTTTTTGAGGAAGGGTATCAATAATTTCTTTCACCTGTTCAGCCCAGGATTTTCCTTTGTATTGTTCATTTTTTAGTGACCAATCATAAAATGTACAGATACGTTCGTCTTCAGAGGCAAGAATTATTTCTTTTTCAGATACATCTCTGATGCCAACTTGTGTTAATCTTTTAAGGTTTTTAAGTTTTTGAAGCGCATTAAACATGATGCTTGCATGTGACTGCTCAAAACCTTCATATGCATCGCGTAAATCAGCGTGTGCATCAATTTGCAAAATTCCAAAATCTGAGTGGTATTCATCGAGGGCTTGAAGCAACCCGAGTGGGGTAGAATGTTCACCACCTAGCACACAAGGCATTTTGCCAACTTTTAATAGTTGCATACAACGCTCTTTCAAGTTGGATCGCAATGCTTCGTGAGCTTCATTAATTTCTTGAAGTGTAGTTTGATAAATGCGACGTGCTTCCTCCTCTCCGGCAAGTTCAATATGTGCAATATATTGTTGTCCCGCTTCACAAAGTCTATCATTGATTGCTTTCCATTCACTCGACACTGGAGACATAAAGATCTTAGTTTCATATGCGCGTTCCATTTCTGGATGAAAAAAATCAAGCTGGGTTGAAGCATCTAAAATTGCTTGAGGTCCATTACTTGTGCCTTTACCATACGAGGCTGTGGCATCCCAGGGAACAGGGATGAGGATGAGGTCGGCTTCAGATTCACTGTAGGGGAACCCGAAGATATTACCATTGGCTATGCCTACGCCGTTTGGATCAAAAGTATTCATTATTTGTCTTGGTTTTGATAAGCTTCGACTGCCTTGCGCACCGAGCCAAATTGGAGGAGCCATTTTTGGGCTTCATTTACTTCTATATTTAATTCGTTCGCTACCATCTGTGATCCGCGATCAACTAATTTATCATTGGAAAGCTGCATGTCAATCATTCTATTTCCTTTAACATGTCCGAGTTTGATCATTAAACTCGTCGAAATCATATTCAAAATAAGTTTTTGAGCTGTTCCAGATTTCATACGTGTACTTCCCGTAACAAATTCTGGACCAACAACAGGGGTAAGTTCATGTTTTGCTAGTTGGGATAAGGGAGAACCAGGATTACAAGAGATACCAGCCGTTAATAGGCCATGTGCATTTGCTTTCTCAATAGCTCCTAATACGTATGGAGTTGTCCCGGAGGCAGCGATTCCAACAATAGTATCAAGAGGAGTAGGTTGATGCGCTAAAATATCATTCCAGCCTTGTTCGTTGTCGTCCTCGGCAAATTCTACCGCTTTTCGAATAGCACTGTCGCCACCTGCTATCAGACCAATAACGCGTCCCTGCTCAACACCAAATGTTGGCGGACATTCGCTTGCATCTACAATTCCTAGGCGTCCACTTGTACCTGCTCCAATATAAAATAGCCTGCCGCCCTGTTTCATTCTATCAAAGCAAGCATCAATGAAGGCTGCTAATTCGTTTGAAATTTGAGCAACGGCAATAGGAACAAGTTGATCTTGCATATTGATACCCTCAAGTAAGGAACGTGTATCCATTTGTTCCAGATGATCGTAAGGGGAATTTGCTTCTGTAATTTTCTCCATTAGTAGAGGAATACTTTAGCGTCGTTTGGACTGAAATCGACCTCGACATGGTTTTTAAGTGTTGTAGAAAGGCTAAGCCCTGCAAAGTCTGTTTTAATGGGATAGCGCCTGTGCTGACGATCTATGAGTGCTACTGTTTTAATTGCTTTTGTCGCTTGTTCAAGAAACTTGAGCAACGCATATTGCATGGTTTTACCGCTATTAACAACATCGTCAATGAGTACGATGTATGAATTTTTTAAATCTTTCTTATCTATAGAGAAGGCGATAGGGGCATTCCAGGGTTCATCTTTGTTGAGATGGATTTCAAAACAGACGACATTGAGCGTGCTATTTTCTGCGATAACGGCAGCTAGCATTTGAGCCAATTGAAAACCATTTCCGACAATACCACCGAGGTAAATCACTTCTTGACCAAAGGCTGCTTCGATAAGCTGATGCCCCAAGCGTGTGATTTTTTGTTGAATCTGTTGCTGATTGAGAATTGTTTGCATGCAACAAAGATAAACAAACGCAAAAAAGGCCGCTCAAACAAGCGGCCTTTTTTGCAAATCAGTAATAAATTAGAGTTTAATTAATCTGGCTTGACCTTTGGAGCTTTTCAATAGGTAAATACCTGCTTCAAAACCACCTAAGTCAATGGTGCCATTCGCACCTTCCATGAGAATTTGACCAGAAGAATTGAGAATTTGATAAGTGTCGCCGGGTGTGAAGTCAATCATTTGAAAAATTCCATTCGACGGGTTCGGAGAAACATTTGTTGTAGCTGTCATGTCTATAAGGCCAGCGCTAGAACGAACATCAAAAATAATTGTGCCAGGGGAAACACCAGCTTCAAACTCATGAATTAAGGCATTGTTATTGTCAAAAATCAAAACAGATCCCGCTGAAAAGAAATCAGTTGTGGAAGCATATAAATAGCCACTAACCGGGTCTTGTGCAAGATCATAAAAGTTGCTATTAATACCCGCAACCGGCCCAACATATGACATGCTGAGAAGGTTGAAGTCATTTAGCGTATTGTCCATGGAAATTTGATAGACAAGTTTATCATCTCGTAGTGCAGATGTTCCACATCCTGTTATTGCGTTTGCAATGTTTTGGGTATTGACAGTTCCGTTTAGACTTATTTTGGATACTGAAGCACCAGACCAATCTTTATTATTTACGGTAAAAATATGGTTGTCGAAAAGAAACATGTTGTCTGGATTTTTCCCTTCAACCCCAAGGTCAAACTCTGCTCCATACTGAAGAGTATTAAGATCGAGCTGCCCAATAAGTCCTTTTTCGTTACCCCATTCGTAAGCATTGTTGACTGCAATGTAGGCAATATCGTTAGCTATAACAATATTCTGGGTTGCCCACTTGGGACCGCTAATGGTATCAAGCGCGGAAATCAATTGTAATGAATTCTTATCAAAAACTTGCAGATAAGATGCAAAAGTTTGGAGGTATTCACCACGCGTTGCAAGCAGTTTGTTGCCTGAAATGGCAAGGTTGCGTACACCAGGAAGATCAATACTCCCTAAATTTTGGTGCGTGTGGAGGTTATACTTATATATTTTAGTATCAGCTGCAACGAAATAAAAATCACCATCTACAACAATGTCAGAGCTAAATCTCTGACCAAATAGGGTATCCACTACTGTGTAAGTAAATGTTTGTGGGTCGTAAGTGCCAATGGTTGAAGGTTCAATAATAGTGTTGGTTTGAAAGTCGAAATATCCTTCATTCGCTATAAGTACTTGATGGACATATTGCTGAGCAAACATACCAGCACTCCACAATGCAAAAAATAAAAGTAATCCTTTTCTCATGTTTTGAAAAATTAAAAAAAAAATTAAACAATGACACCGAAAAAAAGTGGAGCGGCAAGGGCAGGGTATTCCCTTGGCGATGCCGACTTTGATCTGAAGTCTTCACGCTGTTAGTAGGCAAGTCTTCTGGCTCGTGCCTCATGTTGCTTTACCTTCCCGCTTGAGCAGTGGTGTTTAAAGTAACTTTTTAGACACTTACAGCTGCAGATACAGCTCCGGATTCTAACCGGATTCCTTATTAAGTTCGATAAACGAACACCTAAGAACAGAACAAAAGTAGGTATTAATTTGAGCCAATTGACTTAATGGACTTTTTAACAAATTAAAATCCCGATGTTAATAAGTTAAGTGCTTGAACTTTAGATATATAAAAATATGTTTTTTATCTTTAGTGCACTAACCCTTTAAACCTTTATTACTATGGAACAGAATTTACCTTATGTTTCTATTGGATTGATCGACGATCAGTACAATAATCGCGTGTTACCTTTTTTAGGTAAAATTGATAGTGGTCACCTTTTCAAGTGGTTTATTGTTTTATTCTGGAAATTAGCATCTTATGTCTTTCTAATCGGAGGTGTATACCTTACGTTTAAAAGTATGACTGGAGACGATGGTTACCTAGAAACTACTCTTGGATCAGAATTGATAACGGGTGCTCAAAAAGCAGGCGGTGTAATAGGCCTTATCGTGGGGATTTTACTGAGCTTGGTTTGCGCATGGTTTCTTTATAGTATAACAAAGAAAAGAGCTGAGCAACTCGAAGAAGAAAACTACCAAAGTGTGCTTCATTTTCTAAGTCATGCATTAATTCCTAGAACAATTACTTTGGCCGGGGAGCTTGCATTTACACTCGTTTTCTATGTTAGTCTACTACAATTGGTAGCAAGTCTTGATGGTTATGCAGCATATGCTCCGCTCATGGATTATATGAGTGTATTCTTGTCTATTCCAATTCCAGGTATGGAAACAGTTGCTGGTTTTGTTCCTACGGCCATTCACGGAGATTACGACACTATCGAAATTACACTGCGTCTTGCTATAGGTGGAATGGCTGCGTCGTTCGTTATTCTTCTTGCCTATTATGCCATTCGCGAAGTTTACATGTATGCACTCCAAATAGTCATGAATCTTGTTGCTTTCATTCCAAAATTTGCAATTCCTTTCTCTATTCGTAATCGACAGGAATAGAATATCCTCTGAATAAAAACAGCCGCTTCAACAGGAGCGGCTTTTTTTTGCTTATTTCAGAAAGAGTATCTATCTTTGCACCCGTATTGATCAAGGTGGTCAGTCTACATAATAATCATTTACACAAATATTAGCATGTATTTAGATTCAGCAAAGAAGAAAGAAATCTTCGCCAAACACGGTGGTTCAGAAACCAATACAGGTTCCACTGAAGGTCAGGTGGCCTTATTCACATTTCGTATTGCTCACCTTACAGAGCACTTGAAAAAGAACCGCAAAGACTACGGCACCCAACGCGCACTTCAATTATTAGTTGGTAAGCGTCGCAGTCTTTTAGACTACCTAAAGGCGAAAGACATCGAGAAATACCGCGCCTTGATCAAAGAATTAGGACTTCGTCGTTAATTCTGAGATCTGCTCGGAAAATTTTATGGGAGAGGGGGCTTCGATAACATCGATAGCCCCTTCTTTGCTTTAAAACTTGTAAATAAATAAAGATGAATATAGGAACAAGAAAGTCAATCATGACCGGCGGCAAGGAAATCCTTGTAGAGACCGGGAAGTTGGCAAAACAGGCAGATGGTTCTGTTGTGGTGCGCATGGGCGACACCATGTTGCTCGCTACTGTAGTGGCAGCGCCCGAAGCGAAAGAAGGAGTAGATTTCCTTCCGCTTACTGTTGATTACCGCGAAAAATATGCCGCGGCAGGACGTTTTCCAGGTGGTTTTTTCCGCCGTGAGGCTCGTCCGTCTGAATCAGAAATTTTAGTCATGCGTTTAGTAGACCGTGCATTGCGTCCACTTTTCCCAGACGATTACCATGCTGAGGTGCAACTTATGATTCAACTCATGTCTTATGATGGTGTTCATAACCCTGATGCTCTGTGCGGCTTAGCTGCTTCGGCTGCGATTGCCGTTTCTGATATTCCATTCAATGGCCCAATGTCAGAAGTGCGCGTTTGTCGTGTAAATGGTGAATTGATTATCAATCCGACAATGGCAGAAATTGCCCTTGCAGACCTTGACGTGATGGTAGCTGGTACAGCTAAGGATGTCAACATGGTAGAAGGTGAGATGAAAGAAATATCGGAAGCGGAGTTAGTTGAAGTTATCAAAGTAGCCCACGCTGCAATTATCGAGCAATGTAACTTCCAATTGGAACTTGCTGCTGAAATACCTTCTGCCAATCCAAAGCGCGAATATTGCCACGAAACACACGACGAAGCTGTTCGTGCTCGTGTATACGAACTTGCCATGGAAAAATGCAAAGATGTTGCTCGCATGGGTCTTGCCAATAAGGCAAAACGCACCGAGCTATTCGATGCCATCAAAGCAGAAGTGAAAGCGGCCTTCACTGAAGAAGAATTAGAAACTGCCAGTAAATTCATTTCTACTTATTTCTCTGAAGTCAAGAAAAAAGCGGTACGTTGGGTGATGCTCAATGATCGCAAACGTCTAGATGGTCGTCAATTTGATGAAATTAGACCAATTTGGGCCGAGGTAGATTATTTGCCAATGGTTCATGGTTCTGCTGTGTTTACCCGTGGTGAAACTCAATCGCTTACTACGCTTACTTTAGGAGGTAAAATGGATGAGCAAATGATTGATGGGGCTACTTTCCAAGGAACTGAAAAATTCTTATTACATTATAATTTCCCTCCTTTTTCAACAGGAGAAGCACGTCCGTTGCGTGGAACATCACGTCGTGAAATTGGTCACGGAAATTTAGCGCTTCGTGCATTGAAGCCAGTCATGCCAGACGACTATCCATATGCTGTACGTATCGTTTCGGATATTTTAGAATCTAACGGTTCTTCCTCAATGGCTACAGTATGTGCCGGAACACTTGCCCTTATGGATGGAGGTGTGCCGATTAAAGCACCCGTTTCAGGTATTGCCATGGGGCTCGTTGCAGACGAAGGAAAATTTGCAGTTTTATCTGATATCCTCGGCGATGAAGATCACCTTGGTGACATGGACTTTAAAGTAACAGGTACTGCAAATGGAATTACAGCATGTCAAATGGATATCAAGGTAGATGGATTACCATATGAAGTATTGACTCAAGCGCTAGAGCAATCTCGTGCAGGTCGTTTACACATCCTCGGTAAAATCACAGAAACCATGCCGGCACCGCGTCCAGAATTGAAGCCACAAACTCCGCGTTTGGAAGCATTCAATGTACCAAACGAAATGATTGGTGCTATTATTGGGCCTGGAGGCAAAATTATCCAAGGTTTACAAAAAGAAACAAAAACGACAATCACTATTGAAGAATTACCAAATGGTGAAGGACGTGTTCAAGTACTTTCAAATAACGGAAACGATATGGCCGAGGCTATCCGCTTGATTCGTCAAATTGCATTCCCACCACAAGTAGATGAAGGTGCTACTTACGAAGGTAAAGTGAAATCTGTTAAAGATTTTGGTTGCTTTGTAGAAATCGTACCTGGAACTGATGGTTTGATCCATATTTCGGAGTTTGCTTGGGAAAAGACAGCAAAAATGGATGATGTGGTCAAAGAAGGTGAAATGCTTACTTTTAAAGTAATAGGCAAAGATCCAAAAACAAAAAAATGGAAATTATCTCGCAAAGTTTTGTTGCCGCGTCCGGAGCGTCCGGCTCCAGAGCAAACAACTGCAGAGTAAGCTCTAAGTTTATCATTAAAAGGCGAGGTATTCCTCGCCTTTTTTATTGAAATGACCATTAACTTAACCGATTGTTTAAACTAATCTGACCTTAGTTAATAATCAAATCCGTATTTTTACGGAACAAAAATAAATAATATGAAAAAAGGTTTACTTTTTATCCTAACTATCCTGAGTGTCAATGTATTTGCTCAAACATTTGAGTCTTTTAATTTTACTGGTCTTGCTTCGGCAAACGGTTGGACCGTTCACAGTGGTACAACGGGCCCAATAACAGCTTTAACTACACCTTCGGGGAGTGGTAACAGCTTGACTTATCCTGGTCTTCCAGCATCATTAGGTAATCGAATTTCAATGTCTGGTTCGGTTGCTGAAGATATCAATAAACCGTTTACGACATCAGGAACAAGTGGATACTTCTCTTTTCTTTTGAACGTAACTGATTTGTCGAATATGTCTGCGAATGGTAGTTATTTTATTGCATTTGGCGGTACCGCTGGGTCAATTGTATCCATTTATTTCCCACGCTTGTATATTGCATTGGGTTCAACTGCTACAACTTTTAAATTAGGTATTTTGAATACCTCTGGTGGTTCGGTTGCTCCTACATTTATTAATCAAGATCTGAATCCAAACACGACCTATTTTGTGGTGGCAAAAGCCTCTCAGAACGCTACTGGTGGAATCGATGCTGACTTATGGCTCAATCCAATACCAGGAGCTGCTGAGCCTGCTTCAATGGCAAGTAATTCTCAAGGCTCTTCTTCTTGGCCTGCGGCAGGGATTCAATCAATTGCATTGCGCCAAGCATCGGGAATTGGAACTTTTGAATTAGATGAGATCAGAGCAGGAGAAACATGGGCTGCCGTGACTCCAAGTGCCGCATCTTCGTGCATAAGCTACAATACGATAGCAGCTAGTGCTTGTTTAAATTACACGTTAAACGGTCAAACCTATACATCCTCCGGTACCTACACGCAAGTATTATCGAATGCAAATGCAGCAGGTTGTGATTCTATCATTAATTTGAATCTTACGATTAACAACACAAGTAATTCAACTTTGAATATCACCAATTGTGGGCCATACACCCTAAATGGGCAAACATATAGCACGAATGGTACGTATACCCAATTAATACAAAACGTGGCAGGATGTGATTCAACTATTACCCTTGATTTAACTATTGTTGGTTCTCTTACTTATTATGAAGATGCAGATAACGATGGCTTCGGTAATGCGGCAAGTTCTCAAATAGGGTGTACGCCAATAGTGGGTTATGTAACCAATAGCTTGGATTGTGATGATAACAACAATGCAATATACCCAGGAGCAATTGACATTCCTGGTAATGGTGTAGACGAAGATTGTGATGGTCTTGACGCTCCGCTTTCACTCGGTATCTATGAGTTTGCAGGCACGACGGATTGCAGTACCCAAGATGTTGCTGCAACTAATTCTAGTGTGAATTGGACCTTTTCTGATTTTACCGCTGAAGGGACAAGTTGTGCATCAGGAGGAGGAATTTTTAACAGAAGCGGTTGGAATCAAACACCCATCATCGACCTCAATCAATACAATGAATTCACCGTTACTGGTGCAAATTGTACCAATCTGCATCTGTCAAAATTAGCTCTGAATCACCGAACTAGTTCTACAGGAGGAACCCCAACGATTTACCTGCGTTCAAGCCTTGATAATTTCGCGTCGAATATTGATAGTATCGAAACGGCATGGAATGGTAATGTATTCTTGGCTGATACTGTAGAACTACCATCTGCATTTGCAAATGTAGGCGTTGTTACTTTCCGATTCTATGTTGTGAATCAAGCAACCTCAACGTCAACATTGCGCATGGACAACGTATCTTTATGGGGGAATGCAATTACTATTACCCCTTCGCTTTATTACGCTGATACTGACGGAGACGGTTTTGGTGATCCTGCAATGGACACCTTGTTATGTAATGCTCCGGCAGGATTTGTAAGTAATAACACCGATTGTGACGACACAAATGCAGCGATCAACCCAAATACGGTTTGGTACCAAGATTTAGACAATGACCAAGTAGGTAATACCAATGTAACGCAAATCGCATGTTTGCAGCCAGCAGGTTATGTGTTAGCCGATGGTGATTGTGATGATACTGATGCGACTATAACAGCGCCAGTCATGTACTATACAGATGCAGACCAAGATGGATTTGGTGACGATGCTACTGGTACGCCTTTCTGCCAAGCTCCGGTGAACATGGTTGCTGTTGGTGGCGATTGCAATGATTCTGACAATACTGTTTACCCTGGCGCACCAGAGCTTTGTGATGGTTTAGATAATAATTGCGATGGCCAGACAGACGAAGGACTTACCTTTGTAAATTATTATTTTGACTTTGATGGGGATGGTTTTGGAATTGGGAATCCTACTGTTTCATGTTCTCCAATTACAGGTTATGCTACCCAGAGTGGGGATTGTGATGACAGTAATAATGCAATTTATCCTGGCGCAGCAGATACGGAAGGTAACGGTATTGATGAGAATTGTGATGGTGTAGATGGCATACTTGGTCTCATCGATCTCGAATTTATTGCACAAATTTCACCAAATCCAACTACAGATTTGGTTCAAATTACTTTCAATAAAATAATGTCATGCCAAATGGTTCTTACTGATTTGAATGGTAAAATCCTTCAAAATGAATTGATTAACGGAATATCACATAATTTAGATTTGACGCATTTAAAGCCTGGTACTTACCTTGTTCAAATCAATTCGACCATACAACGAATTGTGAAGCTATAAGTTCTTGTAACAAAGCAAAACGCATTTCGTCTTTCTTTTTAAAGCCACCTTTGGGTGGCTTTTTTATGCACAAATCTTTGTACTTTTATTTTAAATCTCATTCCATGTATAAATTCCTATTTCTGCTCCTCCCTCTTTCGTCGCTATCTCAGTATTTTCAGCAAAATGTTCATTATCAGATTGAAGTCAAATTAAACGACAGAACACATGAGCTTTATGGTTTTGAGGCACTTACATATCAAAATAATTCGCCTCAAACACTCACCGAAATCTACATGCATATTTGGCCAAATGCCTATAAAAACAAAGAAACGGCATTAGCAAAGCAACTCAAGCGCAATGAAGGGGATAAAATAGGAAAAGCAGATGCCAATGATCTTGGTTACATTGACTCACTAAATTTCATGGTCAATGGAGTCGCTGTTAATTGGGAATACAGTGCTAACGATCAAGATATCGTTATCATTCACCTCGCGAATGGACTAGCGCCAGGGGAGAGTCTCTTTTTAACCACGCCGTTCAAAGTTAAAGTACCTTCCGGAAGTATTTCTAGACTTGGTCATGTTGGACAATCTTATCAAATCACACAATGGTACCCTAAACCGGCAGTCTATGACCAAAACGGTTGGAATGCCATGCCTTATCTAAATCAAGGTGAATTCTATTCTGAATTCGGAAGTTTTGATGTGAAAATCACGGTACCTGCTAATTATGTTGTGGGTGCAACAGGTGAGCTACAAACAGAAAGTGAAATTACATTTTTGAATCAAAAAGTCGAGGATACAAAAAAGAAGCTAGATAAATTAGTCGCTACGCGCAGTAACGGTTCCAAGAATTTTCCGGAATCTGCCAGCGAATGGAAAACGCTTCACTACAAACAAGACAGGGTACATGATTTTGCCTGGTTTGCCGATAAGCGTTTCTTGGTACTCAAAGGCGAAGTCGTTCTTCCGCATTCTAAAGAAACAGTAACAACTTGGGCTATGTTCACACCTCAAAATGCAAATTTATGGTCAAATTCACTTGAGTATCTCCACGATGGCACTTATTATTATTCCTTATGGAATGGTGATTATCCATATAAGCACGTAACAGCAGTTGATGGAACTATAAGTGCAGGGGGTGGTATGGAGTATCCCATGATCACCGTAATTGGTAATGCAAGTTCAAAAGAAGAACTTGAAGTTGTCATTGTACATGAGGTAGGGCACAATTGGTTTTATGGAATCTTAGGCTCCAATGAGCGCGTTCATGGCTGGATGGATGAAGGTCTAAATACCCTCAATGAAATGCGTTATGTGCAAACTAAATATCCTGACAATACGCGTTTTTCCGATATGGTTGCTGGCGGTCGCTTTCACCTCAATGATCTCGATCACCACGACTCCGGAGACATCACCTACCGCACTTTGGCTAGCTTTGGCCTTGACCAACCACTCGAGACACATTCGGACGATTTCTCAAGCTTAAATTATGGCGCCATTATGTACCAAAAAACGGGGGTAGTTTTCTTTTATGTAATGGATTATCTCGGTCCTGAAAAATTTGATGAAGCCATGTCCGCTTATTATCAATTGTGGAAATTTAAGCATCCACAACCTGCCGACCTACAAAAAACATTAGAGACTTACACAGGTAAAGACCTGTCTTGGTTATTTCATGATCTCATTCAAACAACCAAATATATTGATTATAAAATAGCAAGTGTGAAGCCCGTTCTCAAAACAGGAAGCATCGTAAAACTAAAAAATCCTGGTCAAGTCAATGGTCCCATAGAAGTCAATGTATATGGTCTCAACGGACTCATAGAGACAAAATGGGCAGAACCTGGTGCAAGTAGCTTAAAATTAGAATCCAATTATAACGATATCAGCAAAGTTGAGATAGACCGCGCCAATGATATCCCAGAGCTCAATCGCCAAAACAACCTTTGGTTCAAGGATCAACTTTTTCATAAAGTAGAACCATTACGAATGGAGTTTATGTTTGGTGATCACGAGAAGGATAAAAGCACCATTTTTTGGATGCCAATGCTCGGAGGTAATGCCTATGATGGCCTCATGGCTGGTGTAACACTTCATAACATTGGTTTGGCCCCTAGAAAGTTTACATACCTCTTAAGCCCTATGCTATCTACAGCTAGATTAAGACCTGCAGGTATCGCTGAGTTCTCATATCAGATTTTGCCATCAAAAGCCATCGAACTGATGCGTTTGGGTTTGTCCGTCAAATCTTTTGGTTCTGAACGTGATGCGGCTCAGAACTATTTTGTCGCTTTATCGCCATATTTGAGCATTAATTTTGGCGATCGCAAAGCCCGTCATGCATTTCATCATGATCTTTTGATTCAGGGTATTTATAAGAACAACATAGCCCATATTTTTAGTAAAGATCGTGGTATTTTTGTTCAACATACCATCAATTACCGTAAGCCAGCTTATCAATTGAATTGGACCAATCGCTATGAATACTTTAAAACTAGCGGTGATTTTCTTGCTACTGAATCAGTTTCGCGCATCTGGACCAACCTCAATCAAAACTTCAACTATTCTGTAGGTAAAATGAACCGCAATATTACATTGAATCTTTTTGGCGGTTCTACCTTAAAACACATGATTGAGCCATCTATTTTACCTCCAGTTTTTACCTCAGACCGCTTGTTCTGGTCTATGAATGGCTTGAATGGTCAGCAAGACTTATTTTTGGAAGACTACAACTTTGGTCGTTCAGATGTCAGTGGTTTATGGTCGCAGCAGCGCATGGATCGCCATGGACAATTCCATACGGGAAATAGTGCTGGCAGCAACATATATTGGTTGACTACGGCTTCTGTTTATGCGCAATTGCCAATCAAGCCAAACTGTTTTGGTGTTTTTGCCGATTTCGGAGCTGCACACGGTGTCTTTCAAACGGTTGATACCTACTACAATGCTGGTGTTGCAGTCCGTCTCGGAAAAGTATTGGGCATCTATTTCCCTTTGGTTTACGGAAGCAATACCTTCTCCAATGACCTCTTCACCAACTATGCACAGAACATTCGCTTTAGTTTACGCATCAATCCTGTCAATAGGCTTGGATTACATTCACGCTTAAATTCTTAATATGTCTGAAAATCGACTTTCCTTTAGTAAATTATTTTGGCCGAGTTTTCTTGCTGTTATTGTGGCAGGCTTTGTGGGTATGGTCTTTTTCTTCCTCATTTTAGGAGGTATAATTGGTTCTTTTGGTGACTTTGGTCCAGCGCCGCTGGCCTTGCGTGAAAAAACAGTTTTACATGTTAAATTAACCGGTACAATTCAAGATGAGTCAGCGGATTCTTTTGATCCAACTGCATTGCGCTTGAACCGCACCATAGGTTTACCTGAAATTATTATTGGATTACAAGAAGCAGCTCAAGATTCTAAAATCAAAGGAGTTTTCCTAGAAATGAATAATCCTAGCATGGGAATGGCCACTGCAGAAGAATTGAGAGAGGCCATAAATGAATTTCAAAAAACAGGGAAGTTCGTCGTTGCATATCTTTCTGGAGAACAAATTGGTCAACTCGATTATTATGTAAGTAGCATTTGTAAAGAAATTTACGGGATGAGTGGCTCTAATTTTTTATGGAGTGGCTTACACGCTGAAAGTTATTTCTTTAAAAATTTGCTTGATGAGCTTCAAATTGGAGTGATGGTAGTAAGGGGCAAAGAAAATGACTTCAAGAGTGCGGTTGAGCCTTTTTTTAGGTCAGAAATGTCTGATTCAAGTCGCTTACAAATGAAAGAGTTATTAGGTGGCTTATGGCAGAAGTCACGCAATGATATTTCTAAAAGTCGAGGTATAGATACCCTTTTTTTAGATTCATTGGTGAATACATTTGCGGTGCGTAACCTCAGGCATGCAGCCGAACATCAAATGATTGATAAAGCACTTTATAGACATGAGGTAATTGCTCTGCTTAAGAAAAAAGTAGGAATTGATGAAAATACCCCATTGCGTCTGCAAGACTTTGGTAAGTATGCTCGCGATACTTTTCATGACCAACAATTGCTAGCTAGACAAGAACGACATATTGCCGTTATTCTTGCAGAGGGAGATGTTGCTACGTCAGGAAAGGGCTTAAGTACAGAGCGTATTGCCAAAATGCTACGTCAGGTGCGCGATGATGATGATGTTCGAGGTGTCATACTACGAATCAATAGTCCTGGAGGTTCGGCTCTTGCTAGTGAAGAAATTTGGAAAGAAGTCTCTCTTACTGCAGATAAAAAACCCTTGTATATTTCTATGGGAGACTATGCTGCATCTGGCGGTTATTATATTGCTATGCCTGGAGCAAAAATTTTTGCTAATTCCATGACCATAACAGGTTCAATTGGTGTTTTTGGTGTAGTGCCCTATGCAGGGGATTTTCTCAAAAATAAATTGGGAATTACAACTGATGAAGTTAGATCTCATCGCTACGGGTCACTTTCTCTTACACATCAACTTAGTAAGGAGGAGTTGGCATTTATGCAAATGGAAGTAGATGAGGTCTATACTCAATTTGTTGACCGTGTGGCAAATGGACGCAAAATGACAGCAGCTGAAGTACAATTAGTGGCCCGAGGTAGGGTGTGGACAGGAGAGGATGCTAAAAAAGCAGGACTAGTAGATGCAGTAGGAGGAATGACGGCTAGTATCAATGCACTAACTAAATTGACTCGGATTAAAGATGTTGTATTCTATCCAAAAAAGGAGGAAAGTACTTTTAATACTTTTTTAACACTTCTTGATGAAGAACTTGAAAATGAAAAAAATAGCAGTCGAGTTGAATTTCCAACAGATATGTTGGCTATTTATGAAAAATTGGCTCAAATAAAAAAAATAAATGGCCTTCAGATGCGCCTTCCGTTTATCTTTCATTTCTATTGATTTTACTAGGCTTTCAGTAACATATTGACAATTAATTGGATAGGTTGCTGTCAATTTGTTGAATAAATTTTATCAATTGTTAAACAAAAATTGCATATCATTGTTATTCAACATGTTATTGGCGGTATCCGAAAAGCCACAAAAAGAGTAGGAAAAACTAAACCTATCTATTATGTTATTTTCTTTATCTAGTGCACTAAACGTGCAAGCACTATTTGAAAAGGGAGATGTGTACACTTACACTGCATTTACCTTTTTCATTGGAACGATGGCCATGATGGCTGCTGCAGCATTTTTTTTCATGGAAATGCGCAACATGGAAGAAAAATGGAGAACATCTATTTTAGTTTCCGGACTCATCACCTTCATCGCCGCGGTCCATTATTACTACATGCGTGATTATTTCACTGCAACTTCAACCTCCCCAACGTTCTTTCGTTACGTTGACTGGATGCTGACAGTTCCACTGATGTGTGTAGAGTTTTATTTAATCACCAAAAAAGCTGGTGCTAAAACAAGTTTACTTTGGAAACTTATTTTTGCATCTGTGGTCATGTTGGTTACCGGATATTTCGGTGAAGCAGTTGACCGTGACAACAGTGTAATGTGGGGTGTTCTTTCTGGAGCAGCATATTTTTACATTGCATACCTAGTTTGGATGGGTGAAGTAGCGCAATTAGCAGAATCTGCCGGACCAGCTGTTGCAAAAGCAACTCGTATTCTGGCTTGGTTTGTTCTAGTTGGATGGGCTATATATCCATTGGGTTACATCATAGGTACACCAGGTGGTTTATTTGGCGCATTTGGTAGCTCAGATCCAAACCCATGGATGGACGTCGTTTACAACATCGGCGATGCAGTCAATAAAATTGGTTTTGGTTTAGTAATCTACGCCTTGGCTAAATCTGATTCAAAGGCATAAAGGGTTAGTAAGCTTTATGTAATGAATAAGGGAGGCTATAAAGCCTCCCTTATTATTTATAAATTTTCAGGAATTTTATGGGGTCAAGGTCATGCATCATATCCAAGACCTTTTCCATGATATCGTCGATGTTAGGTTTGCTAAAATAGTCTCCATCTGAACCATATGCAGGACGGTGATCTTTGGCAGACATCGTTTGAGGTGCGAGGTCTAGGTACATGTAGCCGTTTTGCTTGACTAAGATTTGATCGAGGATAAAGGCACTAGCGCCACTACTCACATCCTCATCTACAATTAATAGGGCATTCGTTTTTTCTAAAGATTTTCCAATGAGTTGATGGATGTCAAATGGTAACAGCGTTTGGACATCGATCAGTTCAATGCTGAGTCCAAGTTCTGCTAATTGGGCAACTGCTTGTTCACAAATATTAAATGTAGAACCGTAGGAGACCAATGTAAGATCGGTTCCTTCGCGTACAATTTCAGGTATACCGAGTGGTTCGGTAAATTCTCCGAAATTAAGAGGCATTCGTTCTTTACTGCGATAACCATTGAGAGGCTCAATAACAAGCGCGGGTTCGTCTGCCTGAAGTAAGGAGTTGTAAAATGCTGCTGCTTTGGTCATGTTTCTTGGAACACAAACATGGATTCCTCTTAATGCATTAATGATCATACCCATTGGGGAACCACTATGCCAAATGCCCTCCAGACGATGTCCTCGAGTAGAGATGATCAGAGGGGCTTTTTGCCCTCCCTTCGTGCGATATTGGACCGTAGCAAGGTCGTCGGACATGATTTGGATACCATAGAGTAAATAATCGAGGTATTGAATTTCAGCTATTGGTCGCAGTCCTCGCATAGCCATTCCAATTCCTTGCCCTATGATGGTACATTCTCGAATGCCCGTATCAGAGACACGCAATTCTCCAAATTGCTCTTGAAGCCCTTCTAAACTTTGATTGACACCACCTATTTTACCAGCATCTTCACCAAATACTAAAACCTCAGGGCGGGAAGCTAATATTTTACGGTAGTTTTCGCGTAAAATAATACGACCATCTTCCATTTGATTTTCAGGGGCATATTCGACCGGTACTTTTGCAACATGGCTAATATTTTGGGCTGAAGCAGAGTATAAATAAGAGCTGTAACGGTCTTGGGCCTTCTCTTGGATGCGTTCTACCCATGCCATTAAAGCAGCGCGTTCGGGGCTCTTATTTCTTATGGTGAGCCTTAGGATTTTACGGGCATGAGTAAGTAAATCTCGTCGAATATTTTCTTTATCCTTTTGCAGCTGTTCTTTAATTTGGCTTATTGTCTCATGTAAAGGATCAGCGGCATTGAATTGAGCTAATATCTCAAGTAATTCGTTTTTGTCTTCTTGAATATCCGCAGTAAAGGCTTTCCATGCTTGATTTTTAGCAGCTTTAATAGTTTCTTTTGCAGTCGTAGCGATTTGTTCAAGTTCTTCATCAGTAGCAAGGACAAGGCCTTTTTGAGCAAAGGATAAAATCCATTCTTTAAATTTGACAATACAATCAAATTCAGATTCCCATGCAAGTCGTTCTTCTGATTTGTAGCGCTCATGAGAGCCAGAAGTAGAGTGTCCTTGAGGTTGATTGACTTCTTTAACATGTACTAATACAGGAACATGTTCTGTACGGGCAACATGAACCGCTTTTTCATAGGTTTCACAAAGATGTGCGTAATCCCAACCTTTCGTAACAAAAATTTCAAAACCTTTCTGTACGTCATTGCGTTGAAATCCGGCAAGCGCATCGGAAATACTTCCTTTGGTCGTTTGTAGTTCTCTTGGTACAGAAATTCCGTAGCCGTCATCCCAAACTGACATGACTAATGGTACTTGTAATACGCCGGCAGCATTCATGGTTTCCCAAAATGGACCTTCAGAGGTGGAGGCATCTCCTATGGTTCCGAATGCTACTTCGTTACCACCATTTGTGAATTTTTTAAAATTATCGAGATCCTGTAGTGTAGGGTGCTCACGGTATATTTTGGAAGCCTGTGCCAGGCCAAGTAAACGAGGCATTTGACCTGCCGTAGGTGATATGTCAGACGAACTATTTTTTTGCGCCATTAGGTTTTTCCATGCGCCATTTGCATCTAAGTTACGAGTTGCGTAATGGCCACCCATTTGACGACCAGCAGATTGAGGCTCTATTACTTCATCAGTGTGTGCATACAGACCAGCAAAATATTGCTCTAATGTGAGTGCTGAAATTGCCATCATAAGTGTTTGGTCGCGGTAATAACCGGACCTAAAGTCTCCGTTTTGAAATTGCTTGGCTAAGGCGATTTGAGCGAGTTCTTTTCCATCGCCGAATATTCCAAATTTTGCCTTTCCAGTGAGTACTTCTTTTCGGCCTAGTAGTGATGCTTCTCTAGATTCACAAGCAAGTTGATAGTCGTTCAAGACTTGTTGCTTGAAGGTGTTAAAGTCGAGCTGTTCGGTTGCGGGGGTCGCTTTTTCTTTGGCCATTTTTCTGTTGATTGCAGACAAATATACAGAAAATAGACCTCTTTTTTGTCTTAAAATGTGCATTTTTGCTCTCAATGAACACTGTAGAACTAGAATTGTGTGCGGCCTCCTTAGAGGCATTGCAACTGGCCAAGACATATTCATTTTCACGGGTTGAGCTATGTCAGAATTTAGAACAAGGAGGTCTTACTCCATCGGCAGGTCTTATTAAGCGATCGCTTGAACTAGGTCTGCATACACATGTATTGATTCGTCCCAGAGCAGGGGGCTTTCATTACAGTGATGCTGAAATTGAATTAATCAAACAAGATGTTGCCTTTTGTGCTCAATTAGGCGTTCATGGAATTGTTGTAGGTGTGCTTCATGAAAACGCTGAATTAGATCAAACAATATTGAAGTCTTTGATAAATGTTGCTCCCAATTTGCAATGGACTTTTCATCGCGCTTTTGATGAAAGCTTAGATTGGAAAAGATCTCTCGATACGCTTGTTAATATAGGTTTTACAAGGGTTCTGACATCTGGCTTTGCTTCAAATGTGGAGCTTGGAATACCAATTTTGGCACAAATGAGTCAATATGCAAGTGGGCGCATCGAAATAATGGCAGGAGGAGGAGTTAATGCAGGAAACATTTCAAAATTGGCCCAAATTCCAAATTTGAGCGCAATACATTTTTCTGCGACGCAAAAGGAACTCCTCGATGAAGATTCTGCTTTTTCAGAGACGGTATTAATGGTCAACGAGAAGAGGCTTAGACGTATACTTGAGTCAATGTAAAGAAGCACCAATTAATTTCCGTACCTTTGCTGCACTTCGTCGGGTAAAAAATGTTGTTTACCGCGTTCGAAATTGAAGCATACATGTTATTTAATGAATTACCCCTGGAGCCGAAGCTCCTTCAAGCCATCGCTGAAAAAGGCTATACAAATGCAACTCCAATCCAAGAAAAAGCCATCCCACCGATTCTAGAACAACGCGACCTCATTGGCTTAGCGCAGACTGGAACAGGAAAAACTGCTGCCTTTGCAATTCCAATATTGGAATTATTAAATGCAAAGAAACCCCTTGATGGTGGTATTAAGGCACTGATTGTCACTCCAACAAGGGAGCTTGCTATTCAAATAGCCGATAATTTCAAGGCTTATGGTAAGCATTTAGGTTTGCGTTCATTGGTTATTTTTGGTGGCGTCAAAGCGCATGCCCAAATACAAACCCTCAAGCAAAAGCCCGCCATTCTTATTGCTACACCAGGTCGTTTACTTGATTTGCACCAACAAGGATTTGTTAATCTCAAACAATTGTCAATTTTCGTATTAGATGAGGCAGACCGCATGCTTGACATGGGTTTTATTCATGACGTTAAGAAAATAGTTCGCTTATTACCTCGAGAACGTCAAACCTTACTTTTTTCGGCTACAATGCCAAATGAAGTTAAGAGTCTTGCACAAAGTTTGTTACAGCAACCAATTGAAGTAACAGTTACTCCTGTATCCTCAACAGCTGAACGCATTGATCAATGTATGATTCATGTGGCAGATAGAAAGCACAAAGAATCTTCTTTGGTAGAACTACTGAAAAAAGATCCTGCTGAGAGTGTTTTGGTTTTTTCACGTACCAAACATGGTGCCGATAAGCTAGTAAGGATGCTAAGTAAGAATAAACTAGAGGCAATGGCCATCCATGGCAACAAATCTCAAAATGCACGTCAAATGGCACTAAGTCATTTCAAAGAAGGAAAAATCCGTATTTTGGTAGCTACTGATATTGCTGCAAGAGGAATTGATATTTCAGGACTTGATTTAGTTATTAATACAGATGTACCCACAGTGGCTGAGACTTATGTGCATCGCATTGGTCGAACGGGTAGGGCTGGGCGAGAAGGCAGATCTGTCATTTTCTGTGAGCCAGAAGATCATAAATACTTCAAAGCAATTGAAAAACTAATTGCAAAAAAAATACGGGTCGAATGACCCGTATTTTTTTTG
>JAURNL010000034.1 GCA_030830205.1 Crocinitomicaceae bacterium
TACTTCCCAAGCCTTCTTGAAACTAATATCTGGTGGGGTCATGCGGTTGAGCTTAAAAATAAGCTGCTGTGTATCCCAAGAACGCGGTAGGTCTGTATGTAAAAAATAGTGTTGGGCATGTACTCCGGCATCTGTTCGCCCACAGCCGACAACTTCTATGGTTTGATTGGCATGTAGTTTGGAAAGTGCGGATTCAATTTCTTCTTGTACGTTCCTTGCATTTGGTTGAATTTGCCAACCATGAAAATCGGTTCCGTCGTATGAAAGTGAAATAAAATAACGTGGCAAGGACTTATTGTTTCAAGTTTTGTATTACACCAATTGGTGCTTCAAATAAATTATAGCTGAATAAGCCTTCAATTTCACTGACGCTAGCCCAAATGATACTAAGCTGGCTCGCGGCTACTTGAAAATGAGTATCGTCTAGTGTTGTATTGATGCTTGCGCCTAAATTTTGAGGTGAGCCCCATTCGTTTCCATTGCGCTGGCAAACAAAAATATCATAACCTCCCATACCTTGATGCCCGTCGGAGGCAAAGAATAGAAAACGCCCGTCAGGAGTGACATAAGGTGTCGTTTCTCGACCTTCTGTATTGATGCCTCTATCAAGTGCTTGTACTTCAGCTTGCCATACTCCATTTATTTTTTTTGCTACGTAGATGTCAGTAGCGTATTTTTCTGCTTGGCGATCTGAAACAAAATAAAGTTCTTCCACATAGGTAAATTCGTCGATCCAAATGGTATCGGTTTTGGTAGGTGCACCTTCAAAATAACTGGTATTTAAGCCAGGTATTTCTGTGATCATACGTTTGTCATCCCAAACTCCAAATGTTTCGGCAGTAAGTTCAAAAATATCGGATCCTTGCGTGCTCAATTCTTTTGAGGCAGTCGTGTTGAGGGTGCCTAAAGCCTGGAGCCCATCGGTGGATACGTAGGAAAGCGCATCAAATCCTTCGGTGTTCAATAAATCATCGTTGGCATAGTTGCGAACCCACTGCCCATAGTTTAGTGTATCTACTTGTGCCTGATAAATATCCTCAAAAAAGCGTTGATCATCTGGATTCAGATTGGCTCCTTTCGCATCAGGATTTCGAGTCGTAAAATATAAAGTTTGACTGTCAGCACTTAAAATTGGTGCGTATTCATCGTAATTGGTATTGAGTTCAGGTGCGAGGATTTGGCCTTGAAAAGAAACTCCTTTTGCTTTTTCTGCTAAATAGAAAACACATTGTTTTTCAAGTGCTGAAAATCCGAGCGTTTCGTAATCCTTCTCTTTTCTGAGCAAGGTTTTGACTTTGGCAAGGTGTGACATAGCAGTATTGGCATCGCTGAGTGCTAAGGCAATTTGACTTGCTAAATAAAGTTCGTCAATTCCCGCCTCTTTTCCTAGTAGTTGTAGTGCATGGTCAACGTGTTCTTTGGCGTAATAATAAGAGCGTAGATCAAACTCCGTACTCGCAAGCCAATAAAAGGAAGTGCCATTATTTGGGTCGATGGCAACCGACTGTTTGAGCAACATGTAGGCATTGCTACTTTGACCTTCATTAAAAAGTGTAACTGCATTTGAAGTGATGCGTTTAGCTTTGAGTTGGTCAATTTTGGCTGTTGTCTGACCAAAACTTACAAAAGGGAAAATGAGAATGGCAATAAATACTTTCATAGGAAGAGAATAGAATACAAAGTAAATAAAACTATTAAAATCAATAACTTTGAATAAAGAATATATGTTAAGTATGTTTCGCATTTATGCCCTTAGTTTAGCTACTTTGCTGCTTCAGGCCTGTACTTATGGCCAGCCAGCACCCCATTTGGAATCGCCAGATTACACCAATTGGGTCACTTTAACTAAAGGTATGGAGTATAAAGAGATGAGTGCGCCGCTTCAATCCAAAATCGGTGATTCAAAATTATCTATTTTACGCATGGATCCATCTGAGTTTCGCTTTGATTTATTCACAGCTACCCAATTTGATTCAGTGCCCAGAGATGTCTTGACCTGGGCAGACACCTTTGATTTATTGGTAGCCTTCAATGCTGGAATGTACAGTTTAAGTAAGCCGCTTCAGAGTCGCGCTTTCTTGCAATCTGGAACGCATGTCAACAATGGAAAATTATTAGAAAATTTCAATCTCATGCTGGCATTGGGGCCAAAACCGCAAACAAATCGATCTAATATTGAAGTTCTTGATCTCACTTGTTCAAATTGGGAACAAGAAAAAAATAACTTCTCTGGTTTTGCACAAGGCTTGCGAATGATAGATTGCAATGCGAGTCCGATGTACTGGCAAAAGAAAGTACAGTCATGTAGCATGCTAGTAGCAGCTGAGGACGAAAAGGGTTGGTTTTACCTCATTTTTACACGCTCTCCTTATACACATAATCAAATGATTGGATTCCTCAAGCAAATGCCCGGAGGCCTCCACGATGCAATCTATTTAGAGGGTGGCCCAGAAACGAGTTTGCTTATCGATGTCAACGGTCATTGCATAGAAAAAGTAGGTTCTTGGGTTTCATCTACATGGGAACGAGACGACAACACGTATTTTTGGCGCTTGCCCAATATCGTAGGTGTTCGCAAAATCTGATAATAAATAGGAAGGCTAAGCCGGCTTGCTAGAGGTGACTTTTTATGCAGTCATTTATCATTTATGATATGCATAAAAACATATTATATAATTCCTACCATAAATAAATAGTCTTACTATTATTTTTGCAGAAAATTACTTTTATGGATATCGTAGATCGTTTCCAGATCCCCATCTTAGATACCATTGCACTTCGCAATCCACAAGGCACTCAGCTTGGTCAGCGCATTGTAGAAGGGGCTATTGTCTTAATTGATGAACTCGGTTTTGAAGAGTTTAATTTTAAAAAACTTGCATTATCAATTGGCACAACAGAGGCTTCCGTTTATCGATATTTTGCCAGCAAGCAGAAATTGCTTTTGTATCTGATGAATTGGTATTGGGGCCGACTGGAGTGTCGTTTGCTTTTGCAGACTCAAGGAGGTAGCCCCAAAGAACGTTTGAAAAAAGCCTTAGATCTGGTCCTTGTCTTACAGCCAACAGCACTTTCGCTCACCACTGAAAAGCGATTACAGCGTATCGTCATTCACGAAGCACCTAAGGTTTTTTTAACCAAAGATGTTGATAGCGATCATCGGACGGGTTACCACAGTATTTATACTGAGATTGTTCAGTACATTACGGAGTTAGTCCTTGCGTATCAGCCAGCATGTAAATATCCCGAAATGCTCGTGAGTTCCTTGTTAGAAGGAAGCCTTCAACAAAGGTTCTTTGGCGAACATTTACCCGAAGTCACTAATTCATCTGAACAAGAAGATGCCGTGGCTGTTTTCTACACACAATTATTCTTCAGTTATCTAGATCATGAATAAAAAAGTCAACAAACCATTTGAGCGATTTTGGGCTCTGCTTAAACCAGACAGTAAAGACATTTCAGATATTTACTTATTTGCCATTGTAGGTGGCGTTCTGAGCTTAGGTTTGCCCTTGGGTATTCAAGCGATTATTAATTTTATTCAAGCTGGAAAAGTAAGTACTTCTTGGTTTCTACTCGTTGGCCTTGTCGTTTCTGCCATTGGTTTTTCTGGTTATATGAATATTGCTCAATTGCGAATTACCGAAAACTTACAGCAGCGTATTTTTACACGTTCTTCTCTTGAGTTTGCAACTCGAATGCCAAAGATTCAACTGCGCGAATTATTGCTGCGCTACGCTCCTGAATGGACTAATCGCTTCTTTGATACGCTGACTATTCAAAAAGGTATATCTAAATTGCTCATTGACTTTACGGCAGCTTCTTTGCAAATTTTATTCGGTTTAATCTTATTGTCATTTTATCATCCATTCTTTATCATATTTGGCTTTGCACTTTTACTCTTACTCGCCTTTATCTTCAGAATGACTGCCCGAAAGGGTTTCGTGACGAGTTTAGAAGAGTCAAAGTACAAGTATAAAGTGGCCAACTGGCTCGAAGAAATTGCGCGCAACCGCATGACTTTCAAACACCTCGGCAACGAAGGCATTTTACTCAAGCGCACAGATACTTTTCTACAGGGTTACCTCAAATCAAGAGATGCTCACTTTAAAGTGTTGGTGCAACAATATAAATACCTCATCGGATTCAAGGTACTCATAGCTTTGGCCTTACTTATTATAGGAGGTTTACTCGTACTTAATCAACAAATGAACATAGGACAATTTGTTGCTGCAGAAATTATCATTGTATTGGTCTTAAATTCGGTAGAAAAGTTGATCGTAAGTCTCGAGATGGTTTATGATGTACTCACTGCCATCGAAAAAATCGGTGAAATCACAGATCTACCTTTGGATTCACAGGAGGGTTTGGTACTTGAGACAAAAACAGCCCTTTCCATTGAAATTGACCAATTAGAGTATCAAACAAGTTGGAGTAACAAACCTCTGTTAAGTAATTTAACTTGTCGTTTTGAAGCTGGTAAGTTTTATCATATTCAAGATTTCAAAGGAAATCAAGCTCAAGGACTCTTTCTGATGATCGCAGCCATGGCATTGCCTAATAAAGGCCAAGTTAGAATTGACGGCATCCCGACAAGTAACCTCTCACCAGATCAGCTTCGCTCACAGATTGCGAGTCTTTCTCACCACGATCAGCTCATTTATGGAACGGTTTTGGAAAATATCGTAATGGGACGAAATTATAGTATTGAAGAAGTGCTTGTCGTTTCAAAAGCTGTAGGATTAGACCAATATGTGTTAGCGCTAAAAGACTCCTATCAAACCGTACTTAATCCAGAAGCAAGTACACTTGAACGCCAACTCATAACGCTCGTGATATTGTCCCGAGCACTTATTGCACAACCAGCTTTATTGCTTTGGGATACACATGTTCATTATTTGCCCAATGAAGAATTACAACAAGTCCTAGAGCACATGCAAAAGCAATTTAAAGGTACATTACTGCTGGCAAGTATCCATGAGAATAACCTATCGCTCCTTCACGAAAAATTGATTTTATGTTAAATCTATCTCCTCATAATCGCAATCAAATCAATGCGGAGGGCCTTGTTGCTAATCAAATGCTACAAAAGGCTCCTCAAAAGCTTCTGCGCAATGCCATATATGCCTTGCTCATCGCTGCACTTGTCGTCTTATTCTTGCCTTGGACTCAAAACATTCGTTCCAATGGTCAAGTTTTAACGCTTCGTCCAGAACAGCGGCCACAGACCATCAATGCTTTAATAGGTGGACGTATTGAAAAGTGGTTTGTCAAGGAAGGTGATCTTGTTCAAAGGGGCGATACAATTATGTTTATTTCCGAGATCAAGGATGGTTATTTTGATCCCCAATTAGTCGGACGTAGTGAAGATCAGCTCAAGAGTAAAGAGTTGAGTGTTGTTTCATACAGCGACAAAGTCCAGGCCCTCGATAAGCGCATAGATGCACTTATTGAAACGGGTAAACTAAAGGTGCAGCAAGCCCGAATAAAAGCCCAGCAAGCTCAACTTAAATTGAAAACAGACAGTATTGAAAACCATGCTGCAAATCTCAATTACCTTATTGCTAAGGAGCAATACGAACGATTTGAGCAATTATATGCAAAAGATTTGAAGTCAAAAACGGAAGTAGAAACAAGAAAGGTAACAATGCAGCGCGCCCAAGCTGCAATGATCAGTGCGCAGCAAAAATTCTTACAAAGCCGCAATGACATCATCGATGCCAAAGTTGAATTAAATGCCGTTGAGACTAAATTTCAAGATGAAGTATCTAAGGCAGAGTCAGAAAAATTTACAGCGTTGTCTAGTATGTATGAGGCAGAAATAGATGTCAGTAAGATGCAAACTCAAGTAGCGAATTATTCGATCAGAAATGGCATGTACTATATCTTAGCTCCTCAAGATGGTAGGATTACAAAAACCTTATCGAGCGGAATCGGTGAAACAATCAAGCAAGGGACGGCAATTGCCACCATCATGCCTACCAACTATGACCTTGCTGTTGAAATGTTTGTCAGACCAATGGATTTACCTTTATTACAGGTGGGGCAGCATGTCCGAATTCAATTTGATGGTTGGCCTGCTATTGTATTCTCTGGTTGGCCAAATACGAGTTATGGTACCTACGGCGGAACTGTGTTTGCCATTGATCAGTTTGCCAATGAAAACGGGGATTTTCGCGTTTTAGTGGCGCCAGATTCAAAGGAAAACAAATGGCCAGAGGCCTTAAGAGTTGGAGGTGGTGCATATGCCATGCTCTTGCTCAATGACGTACCAGTTTGGTATGAACTTTGGCGTAATGTAAATGGTTTCCCACCAGATTATTACAAAACAAAACCGTCTATAAGCAAATTAAAAACAACTAAAAATGAGAAATAAGCTCCTTTTCTTCGGATTCTTTTTTCACCTAGTTGTCGGTGCTTGGGCACAAGAACCAATCATGCGTCCTGAATCCTTCATGATACAAGTCCTTGAAGGTCATCCATTAGCCAAGCAAGCTAAACTTATTCCTGAATTTGCTGAAACTTATGTACTCAAAGCGAGAGGTGGTTTTGATCCTAAATTGGCCTATGATCTCTCCCAGAAATACTATGGGGACAAATTATATTATAGTTTGTCGGATGCACAAGTGAAAGTGCCAACTTGGTACGGCCTGAGCGTGCAATCAGGTTTAGAGCAGAATAGGGGTACTTATTTAGATCCACAAGCCCTAACACCACAAAATGGACTTTGGTATGGCGGTCTGAGTGCTCAACTTGGTAACGGATTACTTATTGACGAGCGTCGTGCAGAATTACAAAAGGCCAAAATTTATTTACAAAGCAGTCAGCTCGAACAACGTTTAGCATTGAATGAACTTGTATTTGAGGCGGGCTATGCTTATTGGGATTGGTATTTACAATACAATTCAGGACAAGTTTTAAGGGAAGCATTGGCTATTGCTGCTGTGCGACTAGAGGCCGTACAACAAATGGCAGAATTAGGTGATCGGCCGGTTATTGATACCGTTGAAGCCTCCATTCAATATCAGAATAGGGCTGCTGCACTAGCTGATCAGCAGGCTAGATTGGAAGCTGCAACGGCCTTTTTAAATCGATATCTCTGGAAGCCAGATGGTACACCGCTTGAGCTCGATTCAAATACACAGCCCATTTCAACTACAGCCTTGGAAGCTCAGGCCCCAAAACTCATTTACACAGGTACTGTAGATTCTTTAGTTAATGAGCATCCCTATTTAGGTATTTTGGGATACAAGCTTGATGCGCTTGCTATTGAAAAACGTTTCAATCAAGAGCAACTTAAACCGCAAATTGAACTCAAATATAACCTGTTAAATGAACCCATTCAATACAATCCTCTCGCTCAATTTTCTATCAATGACTACAAATGGGGAGTATCTGCACAAATGCCTTTGTTTTTAAGGAAAGAGCGAGCAGCAGTTCAGCAAACTAAGTTGAAAATCGAGCAAACTACTTTTGAACGACAGGATCAGATGGCAACACTCACTGCCAAATTACTCGCTGCCAGAGCTGCCTATCTCAATGCTCAAAAACAACTGGTAATATACACCCAAAATGCGGCAAGTACGCAGCAGTTGCTTGCTGCAGAACTAGAGCTTTTTTCGACCGGTGAGAGTTCACTATTTATGGTAAATATGAGAGAAACGGTCGCTTTTCAAGCGGCTTTGAAAGTTTTTGAGTATCAATCTAAATGTGAACAACTTTGGCTGAAATGGGAATTCTTACAAGCTAGCCTAGTGAGATAACACTGTAATAGAGAGGCATTCCGAGCGCAATATTAAAGGGAAAGGTAAGACCCAATGCCATAGGTATATACAACCCTGGATCTGCCTTTGGAGCAGCTAAACGCATGGCGGCAGGAACCGCAATATACGAAGCACTTGAAGCCAATACAGCAAAAACAAAACGGTTTGAAATATCTGAGGTGACAAACTGTGATATCCAAGCAACAACAATGCCATTAATGGCAGGTATCAATACGGCAAACAAAGCCATAGCCCATCCATGTGTTTTAAATGATTTGATACGTCGAGCTGTAGTCATACCCATTTCCAGCAAGAAAAGTGCTAAAAACCCTTTGAATATATCGGTGGTAAAAGGAGCAATATCAGCAGCTTGTTTGCTATCTGATAACAAACCAATGATCAAACTTCCCATGATCATAAGTACACTGCCATTAGCTAATGAGTGTCGAAGTAATTCGGTTAGCGAAAATTTGGTGTGTTCATTTTCATAAATACGCAATAACAATACACCAACAATAATTGCCGGAAATTCCATGAATGCCATTACAGCCACCATATGTCCGTTAAAGTGCAAGTTTTGCAATTCTAAAAAGGAAAGGGCGGCCACGAACGTGACTGCGCTTACGGATCCATACGCGGCAGCTATAGCCGCTGCATTAGAGATGCCAACCCGTTTTTTAATTATAAAAAAACTATAGAAGGGAATGAAAGCCGCAATGAACATACCGAATATCAAAGACCATGATATTTCTGAGGTCCAAGGACTATGTTGCAGTTCTTGCCCGCCACGAAAACCAATGGAGAAAAGGAGGTAGAGTGAAATGAATTTAAAGGAGGATTCTGGTATTTCTAGGTCGCTCTTGATGAGAACGGCAATGATACCTAGCAGAAAAAATAGAATTGTGGGGTTACTAAGGTCGTGTGATAAGAAATCTAAATTCATATGTTTTTTTGTAAATTTTTATGGATTGCAATAGTGACAATATTGTGGGTCTTCCGTCCTCAAATCTTTCCTTTTCTTTGTCAGCTTAAAGTGGCAAAAGGAACAGTTGTATTCAAGAAATTGATGGGTATGGGTTGGTCTTTGACAACTACTGCAAGGTAATTGACCGCTATAGCTAACTACTGAAAAATCTGGTTTTGAGCACTGAGGACAACAGCTACCCATACGTTGAATCAAGTCTTTTCCGGCCGCTAAAATATTGAGTTGTCTTTTTGGATTCAGATGTGCACGTAAATCTGTTTCCAACAGCCATGTTGGATGCTGACTGATCAATGAGCTCAATTCTGCTTCGGTGCGTATACCTTTGCGAATTACAGCGTGAGTATGGGCATCTTTGAGCACCAAAGCTTGAGCACCAAATTGAATTCGCGACAAAAACGAATTAAGTTGCTCATCCTTATAAGATAATTGCTCATGGCATAATTCCATACTGATACTGCGGCCATAAACTTCTAGGTTTTCATCCAAATCAATATAGATTAGCCATTCTTCATTTATGCTTAAGAAAGGGCTGTTGGGATGCGGACCAAAAGATCCTTCACTGGCAAGTCCTTGACGTTTTTTGGCGTAAGTCATCCCGGCCAAACACTTTTCTCTAACCGTTATTTTAGGGCCTTCTAACCTAGGAGTTTCTCCACAAAAAGTTCCAAACCTATCCGTGTCAAACCCATCATTTTCAATAAGCTTTACTTTCAACTCATTGAAAATAGGCTGTAGTATTTGTCCCTTATGATGCTTGCTGCTCAGCAGTAATTGTGATGGAAACATGGCCATTAATGTGCAAAAGGGTCTCTGGGTCTAATTGCTTGAGTTCTTCAATGAGTGTTTTTTTTAATTGTTGTAGGTCAACAAGACGCTTTTCTGCTGCTAAATCTGGTTCCCCAAACATTTCTTGGTGTCTAAGTGTTTTTTGAGAATGATAGGCCATTTTCTGTTGGATGAGGTTTCCCAGTACTTCAAGTGCCTCCTCTGGATGATAACTGCTCTGAATTAATTCAATTTCTTTGGTCATGAATTGATTTTTTTTGCAAATTTGGCACATTATTTGCATAAATAAATATATAATAATAATATACCAAGCATTACATAATATTATGAACTATACCTTAAATCAATTGCGAATCTTTTTGAAGATTGTTCAAAAAGAAAGTATTACAAGGGCAGCGGAGGCACTCTTTTTAACGCAGCCAGCAGTTTCTATACAGCTCAAGAATTTTCAAGATCAGTTTGATATACCACTCACAGAAATCGTTAATAAAAAGCTATACGTAACAGACTTTGGTCGTGAAGTCGCTGTAGCTGCAGAAAAAATATTGGAGGAAGTTTATGCAATTAATTATAAAACAGCACAATACAAGGGTCAGCTTAGTGGAAGACTGCGAATAAGTGTTGTATCTACTGGAAAATATATTATTCCTTATTTATTGTCTGATTTTATGAAGGCTAATCCCGGTGTGGAGTTGGTCTTGGACGTCTCCAACCGTGCTAATGTTACACTGAACCTCGAACGCAATGAAACCGACTTTTCATTGGTTTCGGTTTTGCCAGATCGCCTAAATCTAGAAGAGATTCCTTGCATGAAAAACCAATTATTCCTTGTAGGTAAAGAACAACTGACATTTTCTTCCAAACAAACTTGGCATAAAGAGCTAGAGCAGATCACTTGGGTTAAACGGGAAACAGGTTCAGCAACAAGAAAAGCGCTCGATGACTATTTACATATGCATCACATCCAGGTCCGTAGACACATAGAATTGACCTCCAATGAAGCGGTCAAGCAAGCACTCGTTGCCGGATTGGGTTATTCTGTGATGCCTCTTATCGGAATTCGAAATGAATTGCAACTGGGTCAACTTAGTATTACTCCATTACTAGATTTGCCTCTAGAGTCAATGTGGCGCATTGTCTGGCCAAAAGGAAAGAAACACAGCGGAGTTGCATTTGCATTTAGAAATTTTTTAGAGCAAAATATAACAACTCTAGTAGAACAAAATTTTGGCTTTATCGATGGCCTAACTGCTGTTCCAAAACCCAATTTGTAATGTGTTCCATTACGATTGGATCAAGGGTTTGTTCTAAAGTAGCATACTCAACAATTGTGCAAGTCTGACATTGTTGAAACAAATGATTGACACCTTTTATCAGATAAAATGTACTCTTTGAAAAGGAGCTTGGACTCATGTTATTTCTAAATGCATCCTGATTTTTTTGCCCCGGGACTTGCACATCTTTATCACCGTTTAGTACCAAGAATGGAAGATCGAGTTGCTTTAAATAAGTTCGGCTATCAAATGCAAGAAATTGGCGTGCCCATTCACTATCAAAAAAGGCAGTCATCTGTACTAACAATTCACCTTTGCTTGCACCTCTTAGAAGGGTAGAAGGGATACTATCCCAAACCCCATCAAGCCATAGTTTATATTGGATTGAAAAATCTTTTGTGGTACTGTTTAAGGCAATTTGCGCTCCTTCTTGATAAAAACGTTGGTTCCAAAGACTTTCTTGTTCATTGAAACCACTGGCTTTTGGAATTAAATATTGTTGGTCAATAAGTACTTCTTTGCCACTATTACCTACTGAGGCTGCTTCTACAATACCTGCAATATTCTTGGTTTGAACCGCTGCACGCAGAGCCGTCATGCCACCTTCTGAATGGCCATAAATATAGATTTGGGCCTTTGGATATGCCTTTTTGAAGTATTGAATAAGCGCTACCAAATCATTGGCGAAATCTATTTGTGTGCTGCTCTCAAATTCTCCTTTTGATTTACCTGTACCTCTGTCGTCGTAACGGTAAGATGCGATGCCATTTCTTCCTAAATGATCAGCCAATACCCAAAATGGTTTGTGACCTAGAATTTCACAGTTGCGGTCTTGTGCGCCTGAGCCCGAGACCATGATCACGAGTGGGAATGCGCTAGATTGCTCAACTTTAGGCATGATGAGACTTCCAGAAATTTTAATTTTTTTAGAGGTAGGAATTTCAATTTCTCTTTCTAAGTAAGGGAAAGGAGCTTTAGGGTCTTGTATTTTACCTGGCACAGCTTTGGCGATTTGAACTTCCTTATAGAAGACGGCTTCCCAAGATAGACCAGATTGTGACATGGTTCCTACCAATGAATCTCCCTGAAGTTTGGCCGTATAACTCAGACCAATCATATTCCATTGGAACCACAAACTATCAGAAAACAAACTAAAGGTCTCCATGGTTTGAGGTTTCAATTTAGGCTGATCCGGCAGCGAAACGATGATTTCGCCATCGCGTCCAATTCCCTCGATTTGTAAATCCATCAACAGTGATTGACCA
>JAURNL010000035.1 GCA_030830205.1 Crocinitomicaceae bacterium
ATGCACAACAGCAAACTGAAATGCCAGATGGCATTTATGCCCAATTCACTACAAATAAAGGAATCATCATCTGTCAATTGGAATATCAAAAAACTCCTATGACGGTAGGGAATTTTGTTGGATTGGCGGAAGGAAAGTTTAAAGTCAATGATATTGTAGTGAGTAAACCCTTTTTTGATGGCCTTTTATTTCACCGTGTAATTACCGACTTTATGATTCAAGGGGGCGATCCATTGGGTAATGGATCTGGCGATCCAGGATATAAATTCTACGATGAAATTGATCCTAGTCTTAAACATGTCGGACCAGGAATTCTTTCTATGGCAAACTCCGGACCGAATACCAACGGATCACAATTTTTCATCACACACAAAGAAACACCATGGCTAGATGGAAAGCATACTGTTTTCGGTCATGTTATTTCTGGACAAGATGTCGTAAATGCGATTGCCCAAAATGATACCATGCAAAAAGTAAATATCATTCGAGTAGGAAAAACCGCACAAAAATGGGATGCCCAAGCAGCATTTGATCAAGTGTATATGACCAAGAAAGCTGCTGAAGCCGAGCAACAAGCTGAAATGGCTAAAATAGCTGCTATGTCACAAGAGGATTATAAAAGTTATATGTATGCCGAAGTATTGAAGGATTTTCCAAAAGCACAGCAAAGTGCTTCAGGCTTAGTTTATGTTATACTTGATCAAGGGAAAGGAGCTGCTCAGGTTCAAGAAGGTAACAAGGTTAGCCTACATTATACAGGAACTCTTCGCCGCGATGGAAAGAAATTTGACTCCTCCAAAGATAGAAATGCACCTTTAGATTTCCAGTATAAGGTACAACGCATGATTCCTGGATTTGAAGAAGGCATTACCTTGATCAAAGAGGGAGGGAAAATCTTATTATTTATTCCTTATTATAATGCCTATGGCAAGCAAGGCCGTCCCGGAGCCATCCCACCATATTCCGATTTGGTCTTTGAAATTGAATTGCTTCAAGTAAGTGCTTGTGAGCAAAGCCATGATCACCCTCATGGTGAACACGACGGTCATCAACACTAACTTTTACAATAAAATAGAGAGCTAACTTAGTTAGTAAAAGCATAGGAGACAATATTTGCTCCCATTTGCAATGCTTGCTTGCGTTTTTCAGGCGGGTCATTATGTACCTGCGGGTCTTCCCATCCATCTGACAAATCAGTTTCGTAGGTATAGATGCAGACTAGTCTTCCTTCCATGATGATTCCAAATGCTTGAGGGCGTTTGTCATCGTGCTCATGGATTTTTGGTAAGCCATTTGGAAATGAAAATCGTTGTGAAAAAATAGGATGATTAGATGGTAGCTCTGTTAGCGTAGCCTCTGGGAATACCTTTTTGAGTTCGGCACGCACAAATCCATCCATTCCATAATTATCATCGATGTGTAGAAAACCACCGGCCAACAAATAGGTTCTTAAATTCTGAGCTTCAGTCTTTGAAAAGACTACATTGCCATGACCTGTCATGTGGATAAGCGGATAATCAAATATATCAGCACTGCCTACCTCAACATATGGCACCTCTTTAGAAATAGACATCCCTAGCTCTGCATTACAAAACTTTACAAGATTGGGTAGAGCAGTGGGGTTGGCATAGTAATCGCCACCACCATTATATTTTAATACGGCCATTTGATAACTTTGGGTATAGCCCATAAATGACACTAATGCGGTGCTAAAAAGTATTTTTAAATTCTTCACGTGCGACGTTTGAAGTAATAAATTTGATCAGTTCCAAAAGAATGAACATTGGTAGGCACTCTATTCAATACCGGTGCCTTTATACCTTCGCCAAAATATAGATCCCCAACTAAAACATAGGCTTCGTCCCATACGTTATCAATAATAAAATATTGTAGCGTTCTACTTCCCCCTTCTACCATCACGGAGTGAATACCTCTTTTGTAGAGTTCTTCTAAGATGTTTTTAGTGGCAGTTTCTTGAATTTTGATCCATTCAATATTGCCTTTGCGGTCATTTTTTATGCGATTAAAGATCAGCGTAGGTGCGTCTTCAGAAAATAAACTGATGTCGTTTTGAACTTGAAGCTGACTGTCTATTAATATGCGAGTTGGATTTTTTCCACTTACTTCCCTGACAGTCAATGATGGGTTGTCGTTAAGAGCTGTTTGCTTGCCAACAAGTATGCTCATCTCTTGACTACGCCAATGGTGAACTAAAGATCTTGATTCTTCTGATGAAATCCAATTGATGCCTTTCTGATCTGTACCGCGCATACGGTCTAGAAAACCATCCTTTGTTTGAGCCCATTTAAGTGTTACGTAAGGACGTTGTTTTTCATGGAAGCAGAAAAAACGCTTATTGAGTTGTTTGGCTGCTACTTCGAGTACACCTATTTCAACTTCAATGCCGGCCTTTTGTAAACGCTCAATACCTTTCCCAGCTACTTTTGGGTTAGGATCTTTACACGCAATGACCACTCGAGCCACCTTTTTCTCAATGAGTAAGTTGCTGCAGGGTGGTGTTTTGCCAAAATGAGAACAGGGTTCAAGACTGACGTATACGGTAGACCCTTCTAGGAGAGAAGGATCTGAAACTGAGGAAATCGCAACAACCTCAGCATGTGGTCCTCCGAAGGTTTGGTGATAACCTTCTCCAATGACCTGCTCGTTTCTAACGATAACACAGCCAACCATTGGGTTGGGAGCTACAGTTTGTTGACCGAGAATTGCGAGGTCCAGGCAGCGTTGCATGTAGTCTTGTGGCTTCATCGATTCAAAGTTACTGATTTCAACTTGATGGCTGTATTTTACGAAAGGTTAAATTGAAGCGGGGCTTTAATAAGCCATTTTTTTTAGGTAATTGATGTTTGTAATGATGTTGTAGTGTCCCATGCATGTGTAGTAAACTTCCATGAGACAAAAGAAGTTTACTTTTTTGACCTGTTTTCAAATGTTTTAGTTCAAATATGCGTTCTGCGCCCAAACTGATGGAGGCAATACTCGGATTGATTCCTAATTCTCTTTCATCATCTGAATGCCATCCATTTGAATCCTGACCATTGCGATACCAATTAATTAGTAAGGCATTATAGGTTTGACCTGTTAATAACTCTACCCTGAGTCGAAGTTCATTTAAAAAAGCCGGAAATATTTTTGGTTGGAGTTGTTGTCCTGAATACCCGTATTTTTCGCCATTTAGTGCAAAGTAGGCTTCCATCCTCGGTACTTTAATCCTTTTGCCAAATAAGCTGATTTCATTTTGAGTAAAATTATCTAGAAATTGCAGTTCATGTAATAAGGAGTCGCTTTGCGCCTGATTCAAAAATTGTGGATAATAGTCTACGAGCCCATCATTCGAGATACAGCGAATAACTGTTGAACTTTCATACTCCTCAAACATTTTTATTTTTGTGTTAAAATGAAGACATGCGCCTGATAGAAACAATCTTTAATCTCCATGCCGGAGATCTAAACAAAGTTATCTTTTCTTTATTGACCAATTTGATTTTGGCATTGATAATTATAATTCTTGGTTTTTGGTTCACTAGATTTCTTACCAAATTGGTAGACCGCATACTACGCAAGAGTGAAATTGATCCAGGACTTAATTCTTTTCTAAGAAGCTTTTTATCATTGGCGCTTAAAATAATGGTGGTAATTTCTGCAATTACCCAATTAGGTGTGGAAATGACCTCGTTTTTAACCTTGTTGGGAGCAGCAGGAATTGCAATTGGTATGGCATTTTCAGGTACACTCTCTAATTTTGCAGGAGGAATAATGATTTTAGTCCTCAAGCCATTTAAGGTTGGTGATGATATTTTTGCACTAGGTCAACAGGGTGTTGTATCCGAAATTCAAATTTTCAATACCTATCTGAAAACAGCAGATCACAAAATTTTGATCCACCCAAATGGCCCCTTGGCTAATGGTACAATTATCAATTTTACCAAAGAAAAGCAACGCCGAATTGAATGGAACTTTGTATTTGAGCAAGATGTATCTATAAGTGAAATTCGCAATAGTGTTCTAGTGAATTTAGCTCAAGATAAACGTATTTTACAAAATCCAGCACCTACAGTTGTTGTCCAACGCATAACAGAAATAGGTTTGCACATTACGGTTCGTTGCTGGGTCCTAACCAAAGATTATAGCCATGTTTTTTTTGAATGTCAGCAGTCTCTGATCGAAGCTTTGCATGTAACAGGAATACCATTTGCAAAAGCTTAAAGTTTTTACTTATTTTAGGCCGCTAACTCAAACTAATTATCTATGCTAACTACTATTCTACTCTTGATTTTCACTGTCGTTGTTGCGCCGCTCATCTGTTTGAATTTTGGTTACACTCCAACAGCGCTTCAGTTTGATCTGCTAGAGCAAATGGCAGTACCTGTCGGTGTTGTTATTGCCTATTGCTTTATTGTGGGTGAAATCTCCCGAAACAATTCGCAAGTTGACAAACTTTGGAGCATCGTACCTATCTACTATGTTTGGCACATGACGCTTCTGGCTCCTGAATTATCAGAACGTATGGTTTTGATGTCTATTCTAGTTACAATTTGGGGTGCCCGATTAACTTTTAATTTTGCGCGTAGAGGTGCTTACACTTGGCGTTTTTGGGCTGGTGAAGAGGATTATCGTTGGGAAGAACTACGCAAGCGCCCTGGTTTCAATAATAAATTCATTTGGGGCTTATTTAATTTGTTTTTTATTTCGGCGTATCAAAATATCTTAATCTTTTCCTTCACTGTTCCTATTCTTGCTTCACTTTCAAATGAAGCTAATCCCGCCCTCAATTATGTTGATTATATCTTAGCGGCATTGATGTTGCTTGCCGTAGTAATTGAATTTATTGCAGATCAACAACAATATAATTTCCAAACAGAAAAACACCGTCGAATCAATGCTGGTGAATCATTGGGTGAATACGAAAAAGGTTTTGTTTCGACGGGGTTGTGGGGCATTGTGCGCCACCCTAATTATGCGATGGAACAATCAATTTGGGTCATTTTCTATTTATTTAGCGTCAATGCTACGGGGCAGTGGATCAACTGGACCATAGGTGGATGTGTGCTTTTGATCATTTTATTTAAAGGCAGCTCCGATTTCTCTGAAGAGCTTTCTGCTCAGAAGTATCCAGCATACAAAGCTTATCAACAAGCCGTTCCAAGGTTTATACCGTTTTTTAAAATTAAAAAATAACCTAGATGGGGCTTACTTATTTTAAAAATTTAAGTAAGCTATATGCCAAAGCAAAAAATACAACAACCTGCATGAACCATTGAGCAGGACTGCGATGGCCTTTTGATCGCAAGTATAAGTGATTGGCAGTTCCGACAACGAGGCCAATAAACAAAGAAATCATTAAAGGATTTTTCATTGCTGGCAACTTGGCAATAACTAGGGCCTTAGATTAAGCCAAATTGTTCGAAATGGTGAGCAAAGTGCTTAGTGTGTAAGCGTTTCCATTGATCAAAGGTAAGTTGGCCATAAAAAGGATGGAGGGCTGTTTTATTTTCATTATCCTCGTAGTGTTCTAGAAAACTAAGGAATGCATCCGTGAATTCATCGATTGCCGTTTCTAGTTCGTCATTTCGCAAAGGCGTTTGAGGCGTGGCAAAAGATACTTGGACATCTTTAGCCATGGGCTTATCTGTCTGAAGCCAAGCTTGCATGCGCTCAATGCGTTCCTCAGGAATTTCAAGTTCAAAATCTCCTTGTCCAATTGACATATACAAGGCATCTGCGAGGTGCTCCACCATGCGTTGCGGACCCATTTGACCCCAAGCAGGAGTTGATTGATTGGTGAGATTGGATAATTGGGCCAGCATGGCCTCAAGATCGAGTTGGAATGAAATAGCCATTATTTTTGACCTACGATAATATGAAGAGATTGTGGAACAACACGCACGTTGAGCTCGTGTAAAACGGTAAGCGGTTCACCATCATGATGCGCCACGCCATTTGGTATAGATATTTTGGCATTTTGGAAAGAAATTATTTCCGAATAAACAGATTGATCAGAACGACCTGTGAAAAATTGATAAATCATTTTTGGAATACCAAATAAAGAAAAGGGCTTCAATAAAAACAACTCTAATTTACCATCAGTTGCATCAGACTTTGGTGAAACTTTGAAGCCGTTTCCAAATTCCGAGGTATTTGCAATAGTGCAAAGTACTACTGGGAGTTTTTTCACCTCTCCATTGGTATCAATGGAGATGTTCATTGGGTTGTATCGGAAGAATTCCTTGAATACATGCTTCACATAGGTCCAAAATCCTCTTTTGTGGTCTTCATCAAATTTTTTGGCGATAATTGCATCTAGTCCATAGCCACCCACACCAAGAAATGGTTGATCGTTCACTAAAACGGTATCCATGATGATTTGTTGGTTGTGATTAATGGTTTGAATCGCTTTTTTGACATCTCGTGGGATGAACATGTGACGAGCTAGACCATTTCCTGAACCAATAGGTATAACTGCTAAACTGGTTTGAGTGCCAATCAAGGCAGTCCCAACCTCGTGTACAGAGCCATCGCCTCCCACTGCACAAACGATATCAATTCCTAGTTGAACTGCATTTTTGGCAAGTTCTACAGCATGACCTTTGTGTTGCGTATATTGAATTTCAAAAGAGAAATGCTCATGGTTTAAATAACGGCTAATAAGCGCAGGGATGTCGTCTTTGCGGCGAACACCTGAGATTGGATTGATGATAAACCAAATGCGCTTTTTCATTGTGTAAGTTCTGCGCTATGCGCTATTCTCAAAGTTAAACATTTTTTAGCAATACAATACAAAGTTTTATTGCTGAAGTTACGATTAGTGGGCCTTTTACGGTATTTTTAACATCAAATATAGTGCCATGAAGAAAAAACAATCAACAGATCCTATTGTAGCTAATCGCCAGCAACTCATTGATATTTTATTGCATAAATCAGCACTCAAGCAAGACATTGCAGACGATGCCGAAAGGGTTTTCGATGCACTCAGAAAACTCATTGACCAAGAGTTGATCGCTTTGAAAGAAGTCATCAAAGATGAGCGTGTACGTCTATGGGTAAAGGATAGAGGCGATCATGAGTTTCATGTATATATTGGTAGTGATGTGTTAGTTTTCAATTTGCACCATAACGTCTTTCGATTACCAGATACTAATCCACTATGGGGCACTGCTTATTTTAAATCGAATCCGAATAATGGCTATTTTGGTACAATTCACATTTATAACTTTTTAGCCGAATCCATGCAGCAAAATCGCCTGGATGATATGGGTAATCTGATTGCACGCATTTTTGTGAATCATGAGCGGCATTTTTTCATCGAGGGTAAAGGTTCGTTAGGAGCCACATTTAATGACCCACAACATATGCTTTTATCTGAGCAATTATTGCAATTAATTGCGCAGATGGCCTTTGCATACGCCTTGCAATTTGACTTATATATTCCTCCATTTGAGTATATGGATAATGTAAGTGTAGGTCAGATTTTTATGATGGGTGAGCAGCTTAAACTGAAGACCGCTAAGCGTCTGGGTTTTAAGATGAGTTCTGACGACCCTGAAATTTCTTAAAAAAAAATGCTAGCGCCCTTGCGCTTCAAGAAATTCCTAGTATATTTGCATTCCCAAATTTTGGGGTTTTGACATTTTGGCCCATTCGTCTAGTGGTTAGGACGCAAGGTTTTCATCCTTGAAACAGGAGTTCGATTCTCCTATGGGCTGCCAATTTTTGGCCCATTCGTCTAGTGGTTAGGACGCAAGGTTTTCATCCTTGAAACAGGAGTTCGATTCTCCTATGGGCTGCATTTTTAACGATATTAATATATAACAGCTATGGCAAATCATAAATCATCCATCAAGCGCATTCGTTCTAACGAGTCTAAGCGCGTATTGAACAAATACCAGCACAAAACTACTCGTAATGCTATGCGTAAATTGCGTGCTACAACTGACCGCAAAGAAGCAGAAGGTTTATTCCCTGCTGTTGTTGCTATGTTAGACAAACTCGCGAAACGTAACATTATTCACAAAAATAAAGCAGCAAACCTAAAATCAGGTTTACAATTGCGCATCAACGCACTTTAAGCTTTTTTTAACAAAGTATTGAAGGGCTACCTCGTATGGGGTAGCCCTTATTTTTTTATTATGTTTGCGCTATGAAAAAAATTCAGTCCTTTTTGTTGTTTTTGCTCATTTGTAGCCAATATAAAGCACAGCATTTAGGCCCTGTTGATACCCTGCTGTTATCGAATCGTACTTTTGGAGACTTAGCTGATTTATCCCATCAAATGGATGGATTTAGTCATGCATTCTTCTTAAATCCAACAGCCACATTACCGGATGTGAGTGCTATCTATTTGAATGGTCAAACGACTTTCAGTAATGCGCTTACCTTAAAAAAGCCACTCATTTTTAGCGCACTTCCTCATTTAGGATTTGGCTATGGATTTGGCTCTCAAGGTGCTCAGCGCTTGCGCCTAGACTTTGAGCAGACGTATATAAAAAACCTTTTACTAAATGTTCGCTATGATCGTTGGCAGCGTGTTGGTTTTATTCGCGCTGATGAACTGCGTTTTAGCCAATTGCAAATTCAGTTGTATCATGTAGGAAAGCGACATGAAGCTAAACTATATTTTGAAAATGCAAGTGATGATAGACAGTGGTCTGGAGGGTTGGCTTCTTACGCCTCATTGGGCAGTATTGCTCTTGATTTGATCCCAGTCCTCAAGGAAACATCGCGCACCGAAAAAAATAATTATACGGCAAATCTTGATTTTCGGTATCGCTTGATGGGAGACTCCATACGATCGATAAGTCTTTCAACTCAACACCGGTATCAGTTACAGAAAAGAATTTACGCTGAACAAGGGTCTTTGAACTTATATTACCCTCAGACATATTTCAGTCCAGATTCTTGTCAAGACTTATTTGAACAACAATTATTCGATAATCGTATTGGTTTTTCAGGTTTACTTCACGCTACAAGTTTGAATACACAGTTAGCAGTCTTACAACGCAATTGGTCAGATATGCTCCTCGATTACGATACGCTTGAGCTCAATTGGCATAACGCTTTGTCATGGAGCAATTCTACACATCAATTAGATCACGAAAACATGTTGAATTTACGTGGGGCAGCGCAGGGATTCCAAAGCAAGAGCATTTATCAACTGCAACAAAAAAAATGGATCCTCAATGTGGAACATCGTTTTGCCAATCAGTGGCCTTTGCTTTTGCAGCGATCCTATTTGAGTAACTTGACAAACTATACTTGGGATAATCCGCAAAAAGAAAAAACACAACAATTAGCAATTGCAGCAGTCTATAAAAATAATCCGCTAGGCCTACAAGGTAAATTTAAG
>JAURNL010000036.1 GCA_030830205.1 Crocinitomicaceae bacterium
AAGCGTAATCGTAATTTTCTTTGGGATGGAGCAGCGCTTTTTGAATCAGTTCGAAAGACTTAATTCTTCCCTGACAATACCTCTCAAGAATTTGATTGCGGCGCAGCAATTGTGTCGGTAATTCATATTTATATTGATCCCTCACAAGAGAAAGCATGCGGTGCCATTTGGGAAGTCCGTGATTATTGACCTCGTTATATACAGTCAAATCAGAACTCTCTTTAGGCAGACGGTATACTTTTAAGGCTGCTTTTTCTATGACTCCAAAGCGCTTCAAGAAATGATTATATCTTGCTATATTATTGGGGATAGAACGTATTATAAAAACACTTGTTGTGAGAAGAAAGACGCTCAAAACAAGAAGAATAGAAGCATTTAGCACCTGATTTTTAGGTCTTTTCAGACTTGGAATAATGGCAAAACCAAATACAAGCCCAGTGAGGAATCCCCCAAAATGCGCTGCATTGTCTATGTTGGTTTCTTTCTTGAAGGCATTGAGCACCATATAAATGACAAAAACGAGTGTGCTCGTTAAAAACGCGCGCTGGATGTTTTTATCGAGTGTTTTGCTCAAAAGTAAAGCAAGAAAGACACCATACATACCAAAAATTGCGCCTGAAGCGCCAACGGCAACCATGTAGTCATTCCACCACAAACTGGCCAAACTTCCGCCGATACCCGCCAATAAATAGGCAATTAAAAAACGCACAGTGCCTAGGTGTGGCTCCAGCAATAAACCGATATAAATAAGGGCATACAAATTGAATATCAAATGAAAAATACCCGCATGTAAAAAACAAGCGGTCAGTAAACGCCAACCTTGACCGGCGAGCGTGAATTCCCTGTAATTTGCCCCCCACCGCACGAGTTCATCCACATTGGGCTGAAACCAACTCACGCCAGCAAAAAGCATAATCACAAAAACCACCAAATTCAGATTGACTAAAATTGGCGTCACGCAATAACCCTCGGTAATTCTAAAAATGGAAAAGAAATGCGAGATTTTATCTTTAGCTGAAGAAGTTGGCGCAATAAGTGGCAGCTCTTCATGGAGAGTCTCCAACTGACTTAACGCCTGTAATTTTGATTGGAGTTTTTCCTCTTTTAAAATGCGGCGCACATGCTTGATTTCTAATATGAGGTTCTGAACATTGCGCTTATTCTTACCCCAATCAAAGAGTTGGTTGCCAGCACACTGACTACGAACGGTTACTTTATCTATGCCGAAGGTCAGCGTGATTTCTTCTGCCCATGAATAAGCAGACATCTTGGTATAGACTAAAATTCCGGAACTAGAGACTTTGCTCAGTTTCAATTCCAACCTATCTATTGCCTCAATGGCAATGGCTAAAAAGTGCTCTCGATCCAAGCCTTCTAGCTGATAATCTTGTGCGTATTGTGGTGAAAATCCGAAGGCCATTGGCGCTTAATACAAAAGTGCTTTTTTAGAAGCATTTCTCCAACCAGCTTGGTTCTCATAGTTCACAAAATAAACTTTGAGGTCTGCTTGATTTTCGTATTTAACGAAGTAAATTTTCTTTTTTGCTTGATTGGCATATTGTGTAAAGTACCATTTGCCATCGTTGAATCCGGCTTGGTTTTCATATTTCACTTTGTAGACTTTGAGGTCAGCCTGATTCTCGTACTGCACCACAAATACCTTTACATCAGCTTGGTTTTCATAATCAACGGAATATACTTTTTGAGCATTTATTTTGTAAGCTGAAAAAAGCAAAACGCTTGAAAACAGTATTTTTTTCATACACCAACTTTTTGAATTTAAAATTAAATTAGAACAATTTATTTAATTGTACAATAATTCATGTTGTATTGGATATATCAATGCAATTAAGCTAGATGAAGGGAGATCACCAAACGGATTAACGGAATTGATGAAATTTGTTCTTCTCATACGAGTAACTATACACCCAATTGTCTTGTCCGCCGTTACAAATATTTACCCACTTTGCATAGACGTAAATATCATAATCTTCAGTAATTGGTTTCTCGATTCTTAGGGTCTGAATGATTTCTTGGCCTTTCAGCACAAAAATAGAGTCGTTTTGAAACAAGAGATACCTATCCTTTATTTTGATAGGCAACGAAGAGCTTGCGGCTATTGGCAGTGCGCTTGCCTGCACAAAGTATTGGAGCGTGTCGTTTAGGTAAGCGAGTTTCAGATGGTCCAATGACCAAACATTTAGTTGGCTCGCTTCGATTTTCGACGTTTTGTTGTCAAGAAAAAACTGCTCGATTTGTTTAGAGATCGTTTCACTACTTACTTTCTCAAAGTCGCTCGTAAAAAAGGGCTTCCAATTTGGGTCAGTAAAATAATCTATGAATGTTTTGAGTTGTTGTATGGAAGCAAAACCTGAATAAGTCACAAAATAGCCTTTCTTTCCTTGACTTATATTCAAATAATTATAAGTTAAAAGTGGGTCGTAAAGTTGAATTTCAATTTTTTTGTTTTGCAATTGTCCAGATTGAATTTTCTCAGCAATGTAGTCGTTCAGAATTTGAGCACGAGCTTTAAATAGCAGCGTTCGCGTCTCGTTATAGTTTGAGTAATTCTGACACAAATAAATGTTGAGATGTTCTTCTTTGAATGTTTTTTCAACACATTCTGTCGCGTTCACAGTTTGGCTCAGAAGCGAAAAAAATAAAATTAAAAGTGTTTTATTCACTACCATTTTCTCTTTCCATTATTATGTCAACGATTACCCTGAATACCACATAGAATAGTGCTGCGATCATCAATAGGATTCCGGTCCTATGTAAGTAAGCTTCATCTATTCCAGGTTTGAAGCGGGCATAAAAGGAGATACCGATAAAATAAGTCACATTGAAAAAGTAAATGACCAAATAAAGATGTAAAAGTCTACACAATCTTTTGAATCTATATACAACCATTGGTAAGGTAAGCAAACTGATGAATGTGACAAATCCATGAAGATGATTATAAACGTTTAGATCCATTTGATGCCACTTAAAGTTTTGAAAAACAAAGAAAAAATGGATCAAATGATTTATTGCAAATAACGTAATAAATAGCTTAAATAACTTAAGCTTATTGTGATCACTATAGATTGTTTTTAGTCCAAAATGTCCTATAAAAAACAATAAAAACAGGTTTATTGCTGCAGCTGTTCTGCCCGAATTTCTTGCACATTCTGCAAAAACCCGATCTGCAGTTTCGGTTGACAACGCGGTGAAATAAATACCAATATTCAATAGAATTATTAGTAAAATAAATAGCTGTATTTTCTTATTTATCAGCATGTTGTGTTTTTGACACAAACGAAGAAATTAAAGAGTTATTTTATTTATTCCATTGATGAAGCTTGTCGAAATTTGTTAATGACTTACCTAGCATTTTTTCTGCCTCTGTTTTGGCATTCGTAATTTGTTCGTGACTTAATTGCTTTTCGAGTTTTTTTATCAATTCTATTTGTTGTTCTTGAACTCTCACAGAAAAATCACTTTTACTTTCATTATATATAATGAACCAAGTATACGATTTAACAATATCCTTATTCACGCCTTTGCCATTCATAAACATATGCGCTAAATTCAATCTTGCTGAGGTTATTTTTCCACTTACATTTAAATTTTCTGAAGTTTCCATTTTTGCAAGTTCTACAGCCCATTCTATGACCTGAACACTATCTTTCTCCGTACCTATTCCATCAGTATAGCAGCTGATCAAATTGAAAATGCATTCCACATCTTTTTTCGTTGCACATTTTAAGGTATAAACAAAAGCTTTCTGCTCATTCTTTTCAATTCCTGTTCCTTTGATGTAGGCATAGGACATTTTATATTCACTATCTGTCCAACCTTGTTCGGCAGATTTTAAATACCATGAGGTGGCAACAGAGTCGTTTTGAACTGTTCCGTAGCCAAATTGATAACAAACTCCTAAGTTGTATTGTGATTCAGCATTGCCCAATTCAGCGGCTTCAATTAGAATTGGTAAAGCTTTTTCAAATTTCTCCTCATTTAATAGCTCTTTCGATTTAATATTTAATACCTCTGCTCGCTGAGCATTTGAGAAAAAGGTAATTATTGAGAATAAAATGGCTATTATTAACTTCATGTTATTGATGGATTATCATCTTGCGTCAAGTCAAATGTTGTTTAATCCTAGAAAATAAAACAATAGCTTTTTATGAAACTGTCCTTCAATAATTAATTTTCTTCTTTTTGAATTTTCACATTAAAACTTGGAGCTTTATAATCTTTATCTAAGTAATCAGTTGGTAAAGTACTCCTATTACCATCCCTTGCAGCACGGTAATGTGGCGAAAGAATTTCAATGCCAACTTCATTGCAGCAATCTTGAATATTTTGATGCAACACCGAATATATTGTAGCTTGTTTGTTTTTTTCTTTTAGGTGCTTCCATAATTAATTAAATTTAAACATTAATAGATGAAAACTCCAACTAGCAATATACCTACTATCGGTCCACTTTATGCTGACGATTTACAATTCATTGTTGCTGAATTGTCAAAAAGGCTTGCATAAAACGGTTGGCTATGAGTAATATTATTTAAAAAAATCTAGTCTTCAATAGTTTGGGATATCCGCTAGATTGCGTGGTCTAGAAAGATTTTTATCTAAAATAAAGTAATTTTCATCAATCATCAAATGGCGATCGGATTTCGAGGACACACAAAAGGCGGCCTTCGGCCGCCTTTTGGATCGTTTGGTTGGTGAGGGATGTTAAGGTAAAATCACGAGGTCGTTGATTTCAACTTCGGTGACGAAGCGCCGCTGTCCACCTAAGCGGTAGAAACGGCCGACGAGTTTACCCTCGATGGCGAGGTGCACGCCTTTGGCACCGAATTCTTCGACGACTTTGGCCCAGCGGCCCCAAGCGGTAAGCAAGTGCCACTGGCTGCGTTGGCGCATGATGCCGTCGGCGTCGAGGAATTGTTCTTTGGTGGCGAGCGTGAAACGCATGAGTTGCTTGCCGTCTTCGAGCTGCACTTGACGGGCCTCGGCAGTCATGTAGCCAATGAGGTTGACGTGATTCATGTGCAAGTTCGGATTGGCTGATATACGAGGTAACTCAGGCTGCGTTTTCAGTTGCCGACTGCTCATGGCTCACGTTTTTTTTGGGTTGGACCATAATGAAATCATAGAGCTCGATGATAGTGGCAAAACGCTTTTCGCCTGCTTTGTTTTCGTATTGTTGGTTGACCAACTTACCTTCGATCACAACTTCCATCCCCTTTTCTAACTTTTCGCCAACTTTTTCGGCAATTTTACCCCAGGCGTTGATGGTATGCCACTGCGTAAAGTCGTGCCATTCGCCATTTTTGTCTTTAAAATTTTCGTGGGTTGCCAATGAAAAACGGGCAAGCAAACGCCCTGAATCAAATTTGACAATTTCTGGCGAACCGCCCAAGCGGCCCATCAGACTTACTTTGTTCTTAAATGCATTCATAATTATTGATTTAATTGGTGAAGGTCAAAGTTGAGACTTGAGATGGTTATTAGTTGGTAAATAATTGCTTAATGTCGGATACTCCTCACACTAAAAATCATTTGCCTCAGGATTTCTTAACTTTCCAACTAAAACAAGTATATCAAATAAATAATCGTACTTTTCGTTTGTAGTAAAAAACCACGAACATGTCTAGAATCAAAAACAATCTTTATTTTAAAATTGGCGGTATCGTACTGATCGCCTTGCTTTTACTCATTCCTACAGGCATGATCAAAAGCATCATTTACGAACGTGAGCAAACTCAAAGAGAGGCTATTAACGAAGTAAGTGACAAATGGGGCGGCGAGCAAACGCTTCAGGGGCCAGTACTTACTATTCCATTTACTCGATATATTAAAGAATTCGATAAAGCCACTGGCAAAGAAAAATTGGTCCAAATTACAGAACGTTTGCATGTGCTACCGAGTAAACTTAATGTCCAGGCAAGTGTAAATCCAGATAGACGTCACCGAGGTGTTTATGAAATTGTAGTCTATAATTCCATGTTGCATGTCAGCGGAGAGTTCAATAAACTTGATTTCAAAGACCAAGAAAGTAAAGGACACGAATTCAAATTAGATGAAGCGGTATTAAATGTTGGTATCGGCGATTTACGAGGAATTGAAAAGCAAATTAATCTGAATTGGGACGGTCAAATCATTGATTTTAATCCTGGTGTTTCTAATCGAGATGTTTTTTACACGGGCATCAATGCGCAGGTCGAGATTTCACCTTCTGATGACCACCTTTATCGATTTAGCTTTGATGTAGAATTAAAAGGGAGTCAGCAATTATTTTTTACTCCCGTTGGAAAAGAAACCGACGTGGTCTTGAGCTCGAACTGGAAAACGCCTAAATTCACCGGCTCTTTCTTGCCAGATGAGCATACAATAGATAAAAATGGTTTCAAAGCACATTGGAACGTCTTGAATCTCAATCGCAACTATCCTCAAAGTTGGACAGGTTCAAGCTACCACCTTTCAGAATCTGCATTTGGAGTAGACCTCAAACTACCCGTAGATAACTACCAAAAATCGCATCGTACTATTCACTATGCATTACTATTCATTGGATTGACCTTCTTGGTTTTCTTCTTTATTGAGATTTATCAGTCTTCTGGGATACACCCCATTCAATATATATTGGTAGGGATTGCCCTTGTGGTCTTTTATACCCTATTGCTCTCCATTTCCGAACACATCCGTTTCAATAGTGCATTTTTACTTGCTGCTTTAGCAACTGTTGCACTCATCAGTACTTATGTACGAGCCATATTGGGCTCTTTGAAATTAAGTTTGTTTATCGCTGGGCTTTTGTCGATGCTGTATATCTTCATTTTTGTAATCATCCAGCTTGAAGATTTAGCGCTATTGATTGGAAGTATTGGGGTGTTCATCATCCTCGGACTCGTGATGTATTTCTCTAGAAAAATAGACTGGTATAATATTAACCAAAAAAACAAGGAAGCTTAACGCGACCAGATTTCGTAACTTAATATCGCTTGGTGCTGCAGCATGGATAAACCGTTCATAACTGCGGCACCATTTGTTTTGGCGCGTTTCATGAGTGTTGTTTCGGCTGGATTATAAACCAAATCGATGACCAAGTGAGCCGGGGTCAAAAATTCGAAAGGAAGCTCAATAGATGCATCAATGTTTGGAAAAGTCCCAATAGGCGTGCAATTAACTATGACCTTGCAGGCATTGAGCATATGCACATTGATTTCCGAATAAGAATATGTACGCTTGGTATGGTCTGGTTGTCGAGAAATAAAATAGACCTCAACACCTAGTGTTTTGAATACATGAGCAATTGCTTTGGAGGCACCACCCGTTCCAAAAATAAGCGCACGCTCATGCTCAAAAGTCAAAAACGGCTTAATGCTTTGAGCAAAACCATATGCATCTGTATTGTAACCAACCTGCTGGCCGTTTTCAAAAGCAATGACATTCACGGCACCAATTTGGGAGGCTGTTTCGTCTAGTCGATCTAAAAAAGGAATGACACTCTCTTTGTAAGGAAAAGTTACATTGAGTCCGGAAAGGTGTTGATCAAAAAGCGATTGAATCTCTGCAATATCAGTCAATTCAAAATTGGAATAAGTCGCGTCGATATTGTTTTTCTCAAAGTAATCCTTGAAAAATGCTGCTGAAAACGAATGCCCGAGGGTTTTGCCGATGAGGCCAAAATGTTTCATCCTACAAACATACAAATGTTTAACTTTACGGCATGCAGGGGCTCGTTCTGAAATCGACTGGAAAATGGTATCAAGTTTTACTTGAAGATAGGCAAATTGTGCAAGCGAGTATCCGTGGAAAACTCCGGCTGGAAGGGCTCAAAACCACCAACCCCATTGCTGCTGGTGACCGTGTAATCATAGAAGCAGGTTCTGACGAAAGCTGGGCTATTCTCTCAGTAGAGCCAAGACACAACTATATTGTGCGCAAGGCCACCAACCTCAGCAAGCAAATGCAGATTTTGGCTGCCAACATAGACCGCGCTTATTTGGTAGTTACGCTCAAGTCTCCAGTGACACAAATTGCGTTTATCGACCGCTTTTTGGTAGCTGCCGAATCTTTTCGGATTCCAACGACCCTGCTCTTCAATAAAACTGATCTTTTCAATCAAGACGATCAGGAATATTTCGAGGCCTTGAAATATATCTATGAAAATATCGGGTATCCGTGCTACGGCATCACTTCTGAGGACCCCAATACCATTTCTTTTCTAAGAGAAGAAATTGTAGGTAAACAGGTCATGATTTCTGGGAATTCGGGCGTAGGCAAAACAACGCTTGTCAATGGCCTCGACCCGAATTTAGACCTCCGCACCGGCGAAATCTCCAAAGCACACGAACAAGGCAAGCACACCACCACTTTTGCAGAAATGCATGCGCTTTCCAGCGGTGGCTATATCATAGATACACCAGGAATTCGCGCATTTGGTTTGGTCGACCTCGAAAAGGAACACTACGCACATTATTTTCCTGAAATGCGCGCACTTTTGGGCGAATGCCGTTTCAATAACTGCAAGCACCTCAATGAGCCCCATTGTGCGGTAAAGGCAGCTGTCGAAAACCAAGCAATTGCACCGCATCGCTACCAAACCTATTTGCAACTCATGCACGAGGACAGCTCTGATCCGTATCGCAGAAGTGAATTTTAAATCTGAATTTCGGCACAACCATGAGAATTGTTATCCAACGTGTAAGCGAAGCTAGTGTAAGAATTGACGGAGACCTTGTAGGCCAAATTGAACAAGGTCTTTTGATCTTACTCGGCATTGAACACGACGACACCGAAAAGGACGCCGATTACCTGCTTCAAAAGCTCATCAATTTGCGGATTTTTTCAGATGCCGATGGCAAAATGAATTTATCGGTCAAGGATGTCAATGGTGGTATTTTAGTGGTGAGTCAGTTTACCTTACACGCCGCCACCAAAAAAGGAAACCGTCCCAGTTACATTCGCGCAGCTCGCCCTGAGCAAGCTATTCCATTGTACGAGTACTTTGTTGCGGAGATTCAAAACCAATATTCGGGCACAATACAAACTGGGCAATTTGGCGCCGACATGAGAATCGGGCTGGTGAACGATGGGCCGGTA
>JAURNL010000037.1 GCA_030830205.1 Crocinitomicaceae bacterium
AGGTTATCATGCTCAACTCTGATGATTTTCACGGAGAATTTGAGTTTCGTCCGCTAGAACCGGGCTACGGAATTACCATCGGTAACTCCCTCCGTCGAATTTTGCTTTCTTCCTTAGAAGGTTTTGCAATTTCGTCTATTAAAATTCAAGGTGCAGACCATGAATTTACAACCCTTAAGGGTATTGTTGAAGACGTTACAGAAATTGTATTAAACCTCAAGCAAGTACGTTTCAAGCGTCAAATCGAAGGAACAGATACTGAAACAGTAATCGTCTCAGTTAGTAATCAACAACAATTAACTGCCGGGGACCTCGGTAAATTTACTAGTGCTTTTCAGGTTTTGAACCCTGATCTAGTGATTTGCAATATGGAATCTTCAGTTAAATTTGAAATGGAGTTGACTATTGTTAAGGGACGTGGTTATGTACCTGCTGAAGAAAACAAATCGGCTAACGCACCATTTGGTACTATTTTTATCGATTCAATTTTTACTCCAATTGTTAATGTTCAATATAGCATTGAAAATTACCGAGTTGAGCAAAAAACAGATTACGAGAAATTGGTATTTAACATCAAGACTGACGGCTCTGTACATCCTAAGGATGCTTTGAAAGAAGCTGCTAAGATTTTGATTCACCACTTTATGTTGTTCTCTGACGAGCGTATCACGCTTGATAGTGAAATCAAAGCTGAATCAGAAGAATTTGATGAGACTTCTTTGCACATGCGACAGTTGCTTAAAACAAAATTAGTAGACATGGATCTATCGGTTCGTGCGCTAAATTGCTTAAAAGCTGCTGACGTAGAAACCCTTGGAGACCTCGTATCCTACGCCAAATCTGATTTACTAAAATTCAGAAACTTTGGTAAAAAGTCATTAACTGAGCTTGAAGACCTCGTTGATAGCAAAGGCTTGACTTTCGGAATGAATGTCGCAAAATATAAATTAGACAGAGATTAAGATTTTAAGTCATGAGACACGGAAATAAAATAAATCACTTAGGAAGAAAGACTGGCCACCGCAAAGCGATGCTTCAAAACATGGCCTGCTCTTTGATCGAACACAAGCGCATTACTACAACTATTGCAAAAGCAAAAACCTTGCGCGTCTTTATCGAGCCATTGCTCACCAAATCAAAAACTGACTCTACACATTCACGACGTGTTGTATTCTCTTACTTACAAAGTAAAGATGCTGTCACTGAATTGTTCAGAGAAGTAGCGCCTAAAGTTGCCAACCGCGAAGGTGGTTACACACGTATCATTCGCACTGGTTACCGACTTGGAGACAACGCAGAAATGTGTATGATCGAACTTGTTGACTTCAACGAGTTGTATAATAACAACGAAACAAAGAAAACAACTCGTCGTTCACGTCGTGGTGGTAAAACAGCCGACACTGTAGCTACTGCTCCAGTTGAAGATGTTGCAGCAGTTGAAGAAACACCTGCAACAGAAGAAGCTACTGTAGTTGAAGAAGCTCCTGTAGCAGAAGTTGTAGAAGAGGCACCGATTGCCGAAGAAACAACTTCAAATGAAGAGACTCCAGACTCAGAAACTGATGCCTCTACATCAGAAGAAGAGAAAACTGAAGAATAATTCAACAATTTGTTGATAAAAAAGGCGGACAATGTCCGCCTTTTTTGTTTTTATCCTGTTGCGTTTTTAGCAAAGTCCGTAATTTTGGAGAAAATTTATAAATGCAGCAAAATCAAGCAGCCATTCTACTATTAGCAGATGGCACGGTATTCAAAGGCAGCGCCATAGGTAAAATAGGTACCACAGGCGGAGAAATCGCTTTCAACACCGGAATGACCGGCTACCAAGAAGTTTTTACTGACCCCTCTTACCTTGGTCAACTCTTAATTATGACCACCTCACACATCGGGAACTATGGTGTGCATCATGACGAAATCGAATCTGCTTCGATTAAAATTTCAGGGCTGATTACCAAAAAATTCTCAAACGGATATTCTAGAGTGGCGGCAGAAGGTTCGCTTCAAGAGCTCATGGAAAAAAATAATACGGTTGGTATTTCTGACATCGATACACGTGCCTTGGTGCGTCATATCCGCAATAAAGGCGCCATGAATGCCATTATTTCATCAGAAATTCTTGATGTTGAGATACTGAAAGAAAAACTCAAAGAAGTGCCCTCAATGGAAGGCCTAGAGCTTTCTTCTCGCGTTACTACACAGGAGGCATATGAAGTCAGCAATGAAAAAGCGCAATATAAAGTGGCACTTATTGACTTTGGAGTGAAAAAAAATATTATCCGTTGTTTGGTTGAACGTGGTTGTCATGTAAAAGTTTTCCCCATGCATACAACCAAAACAGAACTTGACGCATTTGATCCAGACGGTTATATGCTTTCTAATGGTCCAGGAGATCCATCTGTTATGGATCAAAGCATAGCACTTGTCAAAGAGATTGTTAATGACAATAAACCAGTTTTTGGTATTTGTTTAGGGCATCAAATTCTTGGCCTTAGCCAAGGACTCAAAACTGAAAAAATGTTCAATGGTCACCGTGGTATTAACCATCCGATACTAAATCTTAAAACTGGTAAAGGAGAAATCACTTCACAAAACCATGGTTTTGTTATTTCCAAAGAAAGCATAGCATTGAATCCATCGATTGAAGTAACCCATGAACACCTCAATGATCATACTGTAGCTGGAATCTCCATTAAGGACAAGCCCATATTTTCTGTACAATACCACCCAGAAGCATCTGCTGGTCCCCATGACTCTCGTTACCTTTTCGATAATTTTATCCACAACATGCAACAATACCAAGCAAAATGAGTTTTATTTCAAGCATTCACGCCCGTCAAATCCTAGATTCAAGAGGCAACCCAACCATAGAAGTAGATGTAATAACAGAAAATGGCGTTCTCGGACGAGCTGCAGTACCATCTGGAGCATCAACTGGAATTCACGAGGCAGTTGAATTACGTGATGGAGATAAAAGTAAATACCTGGGTAAAGGTGTGCAAAAAGCGGTAGAAAATGTAAATACTACTATCCAAAATGCCTTGCGTGGGATGGATATTTTCGAGCAAAAAAAAATAGACTATCTCTTAATTGCATTAGATAACACACCCAATAAATCTAACCTTGGTGCCAATGCAATTCTTGGTACATCACTTGCTGTAGCAAAAGCAGCAGCAGCTGAGGCAGGCCTGAGCCTATTTCAATACATTGGAGGAGTTGGAGCCGTAACAATGCCAGTACCCATGATGAATATTCTAAATGGTGGATCTCATGCAGATAACCTAATCGATATTCAAGAATTTATGGTAATGCCATTTGGTGCCGAAAGTTTCTCTGAAGGTTTGCGCTGGGGAACTGAAGTATTTCATCATTTGAAAGCAGTATTGAAAGAACGTGGGATGTCCACCAATGTTGGTGATGAAGGTGGTTTTGCTCCTAACTTAGGTTCAAATGAGGAGGCATTACAAGTAGTTATGGAGGCCATAGAAAAAGCTGGATTTACTCCTGGTGTAGATATGTTCATCGCGCTAGATGCTGCAGCCTCTGAATTTTACGACGAAGCTTCAGGTAAATACAATTTTACATCCACAGGGGAATCTAGATCTTCTGAAGAAATGGTAGCGTTTTGGGCGGACTGGTGTGATCGCTACCCTATTATTTCTATTGAGGATGGCCTTGCCGAAGACGATTGGGCAGGATGGAAACTTGCAACTGAAAAACTAGGCCACAAAATCCAATTAGTAGGAGATGATCTTTTTGTAACCAATTCAAAAAGACTTCAACAAGGAATAGAACAAGGCGTAGCAAATTCAATTCTTGTAAAGGTAAATCAGATTGGAACTCTTACAGAAACAATTGAAGCAGTTAACCTGGCAACACGTAACGGCTACACTTCGGTCATGAGTCATCGCAGCGGCGAAACCGAAGATAACACTATTGCAGACCTTGCTGTGGCCCTTAATTGCGGCCAAATTAAAACTGGGTCAGCTTCTCGTTCAGACCGTATGGCTAAGTACAATCAGTTATTGCGAATAGAGGAAGAGCTCGAAGAAGCTGCTGTATATCTAGGCCGCAATTTCAAGTTTATTCGCTAATTGAACGGCTTTAACCTTAGAGTTTACGCCTTAATTATTAATGAATTCAACGAAATTCTAATTTCGGATGAATATCGTTTTGGTCAATTTTTCACTAAATTTCCTGGTGGCGGTGTTGAACAAAAAGAAGGCATAAAAACTGCTTTGTTCCGTGAATTACAAGAAGAACTTGGCTTGGTTGTTGACGATGCACGTTTTTTTTATTTCAACGATTTCCATCAAGAATCTGCATTTGATCAAAGTAACTTAGTTGCTTTTTATTACATCGTAGCATTACCAAAGAGAGCTTTCAAAGCTGAGGAAGCATATAATATTCCATTTGCAATAGAGCAAGAGAAGCAACGCTGGGAGAAATTAGAAACCTTCCATCCATCGTCTTTAACTTTTCCAATCGACAAAATTGTATTGGAAAAACTAAAAGCGGATTTTACTTTTGAAAATTTGCAGCTACAATAAGATCTTTAGTGCCGTGTGTCCAAGAATAGAAACCTTCTCCTGACTTAACACCTTTTTTACCCGCCATTACCATATTGACAAGTAACGGACATGGCGCATATTTTGGATTACCGAAACCATCATGTAATACCTCTAAAATGGCTAAGCAAACATCTAAGCCTATAAAATCTGCAAGTTGTAAAGGGCCCATTGGATGCGCCATTCCAAGTTTCATGACAGTATCAATTTCATGGACTCCTGCAACTCCTTCAAATAGGGTATAAATGGCCTCATTAATCATTGGCATAAGGATTCTATTGGCAACAAAACCGGGGTAATCATTTACCTCAACAGGGACTTTAGACAAACTGCGTGAAGTTTCCATAATAAGCTCAGTAACATCATCAGAGGTTGAATACCCTCGGATAATTTCTACTAATTTCATCACAGGAACAGGATTCATGAAGTGCATCCCAATTACTTTATCTGGGCGATTGGTTACCGCAGCAATTTTTGTTATTGAAATGGAGGAAGTGTTTGTTGCGAGTATTACCTCTGGCGCTGTAAGTGCGTCAAGATCTTTAAATATTTTTAACTTCAAGTCGACATTTTCTGTCGCTGCCTCAACAACCAACTCCACATTTTTAACTCCTTCAGCCATATTTGGATAAGTAGTCAGGTTTTGAAGTGTTTGCACTTTAGCTTCCTCAGTAAGACTTCCCTTTGCCACTTGCCGATCGAGGTTTTTTGTAATTGTTCCAATAGCGCGCTCAAGAGCCTGTTCTGAGACATCAATAAGGTTTACTTTATATCCAAATTGGGCAAAGACGTGGGCGATGCCATTTCCCATGGTTCCAGCACCAATAACTGCTACGTTTTTCATTTTTACAAGAGTTTATACAAATATACTGCTCCTTTGAATTGTGTGCTAAAAATGAATACATTTTGATTTGATTATCTTTGTATCGATAGCTTATCTATGTACCAACGCATTCGTCATTATTTTACCAACTCCGGTTTGCTTCGCAATTCGGCAACTCTGATTGTAGGAACGGTACTTGCTCAGCTTATTCCAATTCTTTTTCAACCTTTACTCAGAAGGATTTTCACTGCTGAAGAATTTGGGACTGCAGCACTTTATGTAACGGCGGTAGGAATGATTGTAGCTGTGGCCAATCTAAAATATGAGAGTGCAATTGTTTTACCGGAGGATGAACAGGAAGCGAATCATTTAGTGGGTGGAGGAGTTCTGATTACCGCTCTGATATCCATAATTGTATGGATTATTATTTTTATTAATGAATCCTGGATTGCACAAAGGTTTTCATTGAATCTTAATGAGTCTCGTTATATTCATCTATTGCCTCTGAGTGTTTTTTTGGTGAGTAGTTTTCAATGTTTCAACCTATACTTAATTCGCAAGAAAGCATTTAAATACGCTGCTCAAAACAAAGTGTACCGCCGAACAACAGAAGCAGCGGCCCAAAGTACGAGTGGCTATTTTGGTAACAGTACTGGTTTGCTTTTTGGTAATTTAGTTGGCGATATCATTAACTTCTTTGGTGGATTTTTACAAGCAAAAAAAA
>JAURNL010000038.1 GCA_030830205.1 Crocinitomicaceae bacterium
GAGGTGATTGCTGCTGAGGGAGAAATCATCCTTTTCATCGATGAGATTCATACTTTAGTAGGTGCGGGTGGAGGAGATGGTGCTATGGATGCAGCCAACATTCTAAAGCCTGCATTAGCAAGGGGTGAGTTGCGAGCAGTAGGTGCAACAACGCTTAATGAATACCAAAAATATTTTGAGAAAGACAAAGCACTCGTGCGTCGCTTTCAAACGGTGCTCATTGATGAACCCGGTACTGAAGATGCCATATCCATATTGCGTGGAATTAAAGAAAAATATGAAAATCACCATAAAGTACTTATTAAGGATGCCGCAATAATTGCAGCAGTAGAATTGTCACAACGCTATATTACGGATCGTCATTTACCTGATAAAGCGATAGATCTTATTGATGAGGCAGCAGCAAAACTACGTATGGAGATTAACTCTAAGCCCGAAGAACTCGATGAGGTAGAACGAAAAATCATGCAACTTGAAATCGAAAAGGCAGCCATTGTGCGTGAGGATGATCAAAAGCGCATGCAACAAGTAGCAGAGGAATTATCGCGTTTACAAGAAGAAAGAATGAGTTTACAAGCACGTTGGCAAACTGAAAAAGATCTCATTGAAGGAATCCAAAAAGCCAAAGAAGAAATTGAAGCGCTTAAATTTGAAGCAGAGGCGGTCGAGCGACAAGGCGATTATGCAAGAGTCGCAGAATTGCGCTACGGAAAAATTAAAGAAGCAGAAGAGACGCTTGCACAGATGAAAACCAACCAGCAAGCCTTAGAGCAGCAAGTAAAACTCATTAAAGAAGAAGTTGATAGTACTGAAATTGCAGAGGTTGTATCTAAGTGGACAGGCATACCAGTTGGGAAAATGCTCGAAAGTGAATTAGGTAAGCTTTTGCGTCTCGAAGAAGAATTACATAAGCGGGTTGTTGGTCAAGAAGATGCCATTTCTGCCCTTTCAGATGCTATTCGCCGAAGTAGAGCAGGTCTTCAAGATGCCAAACGCCCCATTGGGTCATTTATTTTTTTAGGAACAACCGGAGTTGGTAAAACAGAGTTAGCAAAAGCGCTTGCAGCTTATTTGTTTAATGATGAACAAGCCATGACTAGAATAGACATGAGCGAATACCAAGAAAAACATGCGGTTAGTCGCTTGGTAGGAGCGCCTCCAGGGTATGTAGGATATGAGGAAGGAGGGCAACTTACAGAAGCCGTTCGTAGGAAACCTTACTCGATCATATTACTTGATGAAATAGAAAAAGCACATCCAGATGTATTTAATATTTTACTCCAAGTCCTTGATGACGGTCGACTAACCGACAACAAAGGTAGGTTGGTTAATTTCAAGAATACCATCATCATCATGACCTCCAATCTCGGATCGCAGTTGATTCACGAGCGTTTTGAAAAAGTGAAAGAAGATGACTATCCACAAGTTGCAGAAGGAACTAGAGTAGAACTGCTTGAATTGCTGCGACAAACTATTCGTCCAGAATTTTTAAATCGAATAGACGAAAGCATTTTGTTTTTACCGCTTACTAAAAAGGAGATTGGAAGCATTGTGAGTATTCAATTAGAGGAGCTCAAAGCCAAATTGCGTGAATCTGATATGAATTTGGTAGTAACACCGGAGGCATTTGATCACATCGTGCAACTAGGTTTTGATCCATTTTTTGGTGCTAGGCCGGTGAAGCGCGTGATTCAGAAACAAGTGCTCAATGAATTATCTAGAGCCATACTCGCCCAAAAAGTTGATAAATCTCAGCCTATCGTAATGGATATGTTTGATGGTTTAATTGTTTTTAGAAAACCAATACATGTCCAAGAAGAGCTGGCAATAGAGGATTGAGATGCTTCAATTTATTAGATGCGAAACTTCTTGAAGAAGGCGTCCCAATTCCAGATAAAGTTACTCATGACTTCGTCCATGCGTTTGAGGAATAATGGGTTGGGCGCCTGCATTCTTTTGAAGTAATCGTCTTGAAATTCATAAAGGCCATATTTATGAAAAATTGCCTTTGACATTCCGTAGATCCAGTTTTTCGAAGGGTGATTTACACGCATTATGAAACTTTGATACTCACGAATCATAGTTTGGAAATCTGGGACGCTCATTTCATAGATACGAGCGAGTTTTTCAAAAATGAGTTGTTCGACTCGTTCAGCTTGTTCAGCCTCAAACGTGCTTTCTAGAAAAGATAAGTTCCCAACGATAACAATCAGGCCAAATTGTCCAGAGTCCGCGCTAGAAATATTTGGAAACTGAACAAAGACACTGTCTTCGTTGATCATGGCGGCAACTTCAGCAAAGCCTTTGTCTACACTATCAAAAATACCATTGATAAACACATTGGCAACTTGATTATCTGATAGTTTTTTCTTGGTGAAGGAGCTAAACATGTCTTTTTGGAATTTGCTTCATTACAAATTTAACATTCGCTTCATCTCTTTCAACTCATTAGAAAATTGCTTTATCAACGGAGTTTTCAACAAATAATAAAGCAAATTAGCTGTATTTTTGCCAAAAAAAATATTATGAAAGCAATCATTACCACCAACAAAGGCGAAATGCACGCTGAACTTTTCGCTGCTGCCGCACCAAATACAGTTGCTAATTTTGTGAAATTAGCTAACGAAGGTTATTACAATGGTTTGAAATGGCACCGTGTTATTCCAGATTTTGTTATACAAGGCGGCTGTCCAAATACCCGCGATGGTGCAAATGGAATCCCTGGAACAGGTGGCCCTGGTTACCAAATTGATTGTGAAACTTCTGGAGATAACCAATACCACGACAGAGGTGTATTGTCGATGGCACACGCAGGACGTAACACCGGTGGTTCTCAATTTTTTGTTTGCCATTCTCGCAATAACACAGCACATCTAGATGGTCAGCATACTGTTTTTGGAAAAGTATTTGAAGGTCTTGATGTTTTGGATTCAATCCGTCAAGGAGATACAATTGAGGGTATTTCAATTGTAGAAGAGGCTTAGTCTTTTCTTTCTTATTAAATGAACTAAAAAAGCGAAGGCACACCTTCGCTTTTTTAGTTCATTTAATATTGTTTACTATGCCTCTTTTGCAAAGGCAATAATGAGGTCGGCTAATTCTTCTCCAATTCGATCCTGGGCTTCTAAAGTTGCTGCACCAATGTGTGGAGTACAAGCGATATGAGGGTGATCCAATAGCGCTTTGAGCGGTGTTGGTTCGTTTTCAAAGACGTCTAGTGCTGCTGCAGAAACGGTCCCGTTTTGTAGTGCTTCGAGTAATGCCATTTCATCAATTACTCCACCACGAGCCGCATTTACAAGGCGAACTCCTTTTTTCATCAGTTGAAATTCTTTGGGACCAATAACGGCTGCTCCATCTGCTTGTTTGGGTACATGTATAGATATGTAATCAAGTTGGGCAATAACTTCAGTGAGATCGGCCACAACTTTAACGGGAACCTCAACGGTTTGCCCGCCAATTTTTAAGTTAATGGGTTGGATCCGTGCGCTGCGTTCTATAGCGATTACTTTCATGCCAGCGCCGAGAGCGTAGGTTGCCAAACTCTGTCCAATTCGACCAAAACCAATAATTCCGAGTGTTTTTCCGCGTAGTTCAACACCCTTAGCATAATTCTTTTTAAGGGTAGCAAAGTCGCCACTCGACATGTTTTTGAAAGAATCATTTAAAAAGCGTGAGATGGAAAAAAGATGACCCATCACAAGTTCTGCAACTGATTGTGAGGAGGATGCAGGCGTATTAATCACCGTTAGTCCTTTTTGGCGTGCATATGCAACATCGATGTTATCCATTCCGACACCACCGCGACCAATAAGACGCAATCCAGGGCAAGCGTCAATAACTTCTTTTCTAACTGTAGTGGCACTGCGCACCAATACAGCATCAAAACCTTGCTCATTAATGGTGCTTGCGAGCGCAGTTTGGTCTACTTTTTCTGTACTTACTTGATGACCGGCGGCTTCTAGTATTGATTTTCCAAGTGCTGAAATACCGTCGTTTGCTAATATTTTCATGCCTATCCTTTTCTGTTGAATTCTTTCATAACATCTACTAAAACGCGCACACTTTCAAGTGGAAGAGCATTGTACATGGACGCGCGGTATCCGCCTACTGAGCGGTGACCTGGCAATCCGACAATTCCTGCATCCTTCCACATGGAATCAAATTCACCTGATCTGCTTTCATCGGTAAGCAAAAATGTAACATTCATATTGGAGCGGTCGGCCTGGTCTACTGCACCTCTAAAGGAAGGATTGTTGTCGATTTCTTGATAGATTAAGCTGGCTTTTTCCTCGTTTTTTTGCTGTTGAGCATCTACACCTCCATTAGCCAATAAATTCCTTAGGTTGAGCATGGAAACATAAACACTGAAAACTGGAGGAGTATTGAGCATCGATTCCTTGTCAATTTGTTGTTTCAAATCGAGATAAGTAGGCATAAATGGCGATGTGCTTTTGCCTAGTGCATCGTCTTTGACAATGTAGAGTGTTGCTCCAGCAGGCCCGAGATTTTTTTGAGCTCCGGCGTAAATCAAGTCAAAGTCGGCAACATTGATAGTCCTGGAAAAAATATCCGACGACATATCGCAAACCAAGGGCAAATCAGTTTTTGGAAAATCTTTGAATTGTGTGCCGTAGATGGTATTGTTACTCGTAAAATGAATGTAATCAACAGCAGTTGGGATTTGAAAATCTTTAGGAATGTAGCAGAAATTGCGGTCTTCAGAAGAAGCAAAAATATCAACATCAACACCTACTTTTTTTGCTTCTTTGATAGCACCGCTTGCCCATGTGCCCGTATTGATATATCCTGCACGTTTGGTTTGACGCTGCATATTCAGTGCTGCTACGGAGAAACCTAGAGTAGCGCCACCTTGTAGGAAGGCCACCGAGTAGCCCGCAGGGACCTGAAGAACTTTCTTTACCAGATCAATGGCTTCATCCATCACTGCAACAAAATCTTTGTGACGGTGCGAGACTTCTAGAATTGATAAGCCATTGAAATCTAAAACAGCTTCAGCTGCTTCTTTGAATACGTCTTGCGGTAAGATACACGGACCCGCTCCGAAATTGTGTTTCATAAATGTTGATTAATATTTGCTAATGCTTTGCAAAGTTGCAAAAAAAAAGAGCTGCCGAGGCAGCTCTTGATGATCATTCAGCTTTTTTTGTGGTTGTTTTTTTTGCGGCTGGTTTTTTCTTAGCCACTGTAGCTTTGGCCTTTGGTTCTGCCTTTGCAGGTTTTGCTTTCTTCTCCTTTTTAACAACAACTATTGGCGCATCTTCTTTTCGTTTTCTGGTCTTACCATAAGATCCCATAGCGCGTTTTCCCTTTGTTGTTTTTTTGTCTCCTTTTCCCATAAGTATTTGTTTATGATACGTGTACACTCAAAGTTATCAAACTTTTTTAAATTCTTCGCGAAATTTTTCGGCAAGTTGAGGCCCGCCGTTCAAGATCCGTTTGCACCATTCAATTTTGAGTTTGATTTGCTCTTGTTCAGAGAGTAGCCATGGGTATTGAGTAGATTCTAGACGAGTCCGAAGCGCATTTAATAGGAGTGCAGCCGAAATGGAAAGATTCAAACTCTCTGTAAATCCATGCATAGGAATGTGCAGAAGTTCATCTGCATTTTCCATTAATTCAGGAGAGATTCCATGTTTTTCTGCACCAAAAAATAAAGCAATTGGCTGTTGGAGATTTACTGTTTGAGGGGTTACTGCCTTGTGATGCGGTGAAGTTGCAATGATACGGTATCCTTGCTTTCTGAGTTTTGCAATTGCCTCCAAAACAGGTTCGGGTCCTTCTTGGTATTGATTGACGTCGAGCCAACGTGCTGATCCCAAAGCAATGTCTCTTTGAAATTGATAGCTATTGTTCTTTTCGATCAGATGTAATTCCTGAAAGCCTAAGCAGTCCATACTGCGCATAATAGCAGAGGCATTGTGATCCTGCTGAATATTTTCAAGTCCGACAACGAGATGCCGACTGCGTTGAGGGGCAATTCGCTCAAACATATTGACTTTGTTCGGTGTAATGATTTTGTAAAATTCGGATAGTATGTATTCATTTTCGGTCATGCGTCTAGTGTTTTTTCCATCAGATAGTGTTGAATTTCGCCAAAGAGTAGATGAGAAGGCGCCACCAATTGATAGCCTAATTTATCATAAAACGGGCGTGCAACTTCCCTTGCATGTAAGATGATTTTTTCGTAGCCAAGAGTTAGGCTAACCTTTTCCATTTTCTCCATGATTGCCTTTCCGATGCCCTTTCCTTGTTGGTTGGCTGCAACGGCCATGAACCTCACTTGGCCCACGTTCGGCGCCGTTTGATCGAGCCTACCTACGCCAATAATTTGGTTTGCATCGTTGAAAAAAGCAAAATGTTGGTGTTGCGCTTCATCAGCAGTTTGTTCGCTGCCTTTTACTTGCCCCCAAGGTGCTCTAAGTAGTTGGTAGCGTAGTTCATAATAGGCTTGCCATTCAGTCTCATTTTGTGGGCTGCGTATCATGTCTCAAAATTAAAAGCAATTTGTGAAACGCGTTTGGTGCTTTGGCCGTCAATTTGTTCTACCCTGACCAATTCTTGCGCATTTGGATTTGCGAATACTTGGTCTAGTGTTTGAATTTGTGCTGCCGGTACGCCAAGTTTTTGAAGATCGGAAAGTAAAGGTTCAGCAAGAAGTTCGCCCACTTTTTCTTGGATTATTTGCGCAAGGGCAGTTCTATTTTTGACGCGTGCAATGTTGGATTTGAATTTTTGTTCGTCTTCAAGTTTGAGGAGGTCTAAAGTGGAGAGCAATTTATGGAAGTGTTGGTCGGAGCCAATAGCAAAGGTGAGCAGCTTATCATCTTTGGATTGGAAGATTTCACCGTAAGGTGCAATATTGGGGTGCAGGCTTCCCATGCGCTGGGGTACTTGGGCACTCATCAAGTAATTAGCCGCCTGATTGGCTAAACTGCAGATGGCGGCGTCGTAAAGTGAAACGCTCACCACCCGGCCCTTGGGATCCTGTGCGCTTTGCAGCAAAGCTAGTAGCAAGCCTTCTTTGAGCTGATGAGCGGCCAGCACATCGATGAGCGCCACTGGCATTTTAACAGGGCCGCTCTCTGGCGTACCATTCATGGCCATAAAGCCAGTTTCAGCTTGTAAAATCAAGTCATAGGCAATGCGGTCATTTTGAGAACCGAAGCCAGTTATTTTCCCGATGATGAGTGAAGGATTGATTGCCCAAAGGTCTTCGGGACGAACTTTGAGTTTGGCGTCGTCACCTTTTTTGAAATTGATCAAGATGATGTGAGCATCTATGAGCTCTTTTACAAAGAGATCATATGCTGATTCTGCCGATAAATCTAGTTTAATGAGCTCTTTTTGAAAGTTGACACTCGCATAGTAGGCGCTTTGCTTGGATAGGTCGGTTTCTTGAGGTAGGCGCCAAGTATTAGTGATATCTCCATGTGTTGGGTGTTCTATTTTGATCACCTTTGCGCCTAATTCAGCAAAAAAGGTACCGACCGATGGTCCTGCCAATACGGTAGACAAATCGATAATTTTAAGGTGTTTGAAAATAGAATCATGCCCCAACTTACTACGGTCTTTCATTGTGTTGTTTTAAGCTGCAATTTACAATGTTCGAAGGTAAACATTTCAAGTTTTATATCTTCTTGTGCTTTTGAGTAAGATAATTGAGAATTTTACCACCGTAAAAACAAAGGAAATAGTATAAAATCCTTAAATTTGGAGCGCATTAAAAAAACACAAAATCGAACTATGAAAGTTTTTGACCTCGACATGATTCAACGCGTTTACGAGCGCTATCCTGCTCGTATTGCTGCAGCACGTAAAGTAGTTGGCCGACCGCTAACTTTATCTGAAAAAATTCTTTATGCTCACCTTTGGGAAGGAGATGCTTCAGCTGCCTTTGAAAGAGGGAAATCTTATGTTGATTTCGCACCAGACCGAGTAGCCATGCAAGATGCAACAGCACAGATGGCGCTTTTGCAATTTATGCAAGCGGGTAAAAAGCGAGTTGCAGTTCCGTCTACAGTACATGCTGATCACCTTATTCAGGCAAAAGTAGGAGCCAGCAAAGATTTGCAAGACTCTTTGAATCAAAATAACGAGGTTTTCAATTTCCTTTCGTCTATTTCCAACAAATACGGAATCGGTTTCTGGAAACCAGGAGCGGGTATTATCCATCAAGTTGTCCTCGAAAACTATGCCTTCCCAGGGGGTATGATGATCGGGACCGATTCACATACTGTGAATGCAGGTGGCTTAGGAATGGTTGCAATTGGTGTAGGTGGTGCCGACGCCGTAGATGTAATGGCCGGTATGGCTTGGGAACTTAAATTTCCTAAACTCATTGGGGTTAAACTAACAGGTAAACTCAACGGATGGACTTCCGCCAAAGACGTTATCCTTAAAGTTGCAGATATCCTTACAGTCAAAGGTGGAACGGGTGCAATTGTAGAATATTTTGGCGAAGGTGCATTGTCTTTGTCTTGTACTGGTAAAGGTACCATTTGTAATATGGGAGCTGAAATTGGCGCCACAACCTCCACATTTGGCTACGATGAATCTATGCGACGCTACTTAATTGCCACAGGTCGTCAAGAAGTTGTCAACGCTGCAGATGCGATAGCAGAGCACCTCACTGGTGACAAAGAAGTATATGCAGAACCAGAAAAATATTTTGACCAGCTTATCGAAATCAATCTAAGTGAGCTTGAGCCACATGTCAACGGTCCGTTTACGCCCGATAGAGGTACCCCTATCTCTAAAATGCGCGAAGAAGCAACAACAAACGGCTGGCCATTACAAGTAGAATGGGGTCTTATCGGTTCTTGTACAAATTCATCTTATGAAGACTTAGCTCGCGCTGCTTCGATTGTAAAACAAGCGGTAGCTCAAGGCATTACACCAAAAGCAGAATTTGGAATAAATCCTGGTTCCGAGCAAGTTCGCTATACCGCAGAACGAGATGGCATTCTTGCCGACTTTGAAAAAATGGGCACCAAAGTATTTACTAATGCTTGTGGGCCATGTATTGGGCAGTGGGCTCGAGAAGGTGCAGATAAGCAGGAAAAAAATACGATTGTTCACTCATTCAACCGTAACTTTTCGAAACGTGCCGATGGCAATCCAAATACGCACGCCTTTGTAACAAGCCCTGAAATGGTAGCAGCACTTGCCATAGCTGGTGATCTCGGATTTAATCCAATTACCGATACACTGACTAACGATAAAGGAGAGAAAATAAAATTAAATCCGCCAGTTGGGGATGAATTGCCAACAAAAGGTTTTGCAGTTGAAGATAACGGATATCAAGCGCCTGCTGAAGACGGGAGCAATGTAGAAATTGCAGTGGCGCCTGATTCACAACGTTTGCAACTGCTAGAGAATTTTACCCCTTGGGATGGCCAGAATATTATGGGTGCTAAACTGCTCATTAAAGCAAAAGGTAAATGTACAACAGACCACATTTCAATGGCTGGTCCATGGTTGCGTTACCGTGGTCATTTAGACAACATTTCTAACAACATGCTCATTGGTGCTGAAAATGCATTTAACGGTGAGGCAAATAAAGTTAAAAATCAACTCACTGGTGAATATGGTGAAGTACCTGCTGTACAACGTGCTTATAAAGCCGCTGGCATTCCGTCTATAGTAGTTGGTGACCACAACTATGGTGAGGGATCTTCAAGAGAGCATGCAGCTATGGAACCACGTCATTTAGGTGTGCGTGCAGTCTTGGTGAAATCATTTGCTCGTATTCACGAAACCAACCTCAAGAAACAAGGAATGTTAGGTCTTACTTTTGCAAACGAAGCGGACTACGATAAAATCCAAGAGGATGATACTTTTGATTTCCATGATTTACAGGCTTTTGCTCCAGATGAACAACTCACATTGCAAATCAATCACAGCAATGGGGTTTCTGAACAAATTAAAGTAAATCATACTTACAATGCTTCTCAAATTGAATGGTTTAGAGCAGGATCTGCCCTGAATCTTATCAAAATGATGGAAGCCTAATTTTTTGAAATGAAAATTTTATTTTCTCTTATCTTGAGCTTGTTCTGCATGTCAGGACAAGCTCAAGGTTTTTTTAGTGGAAATTTTATCCTCAATGCATATACTGGTTACCCGAACATATTAAAGGTATCTATGCCCACAATCGAAAACATTCCCGATAATGTGATGCCTGATTATACTGGTTTAGCACCTTCAGGTTTGCGCATGATGTATATGATCACTGATGATGTCAGCTTTGGAGTTGATCTTATGTACGGTACGGCAAGCGCTAGTTACACGACTAATGACAGTATATTCTTTAATGGAAACTGGGAGGTTCAAAGCAACTCTTATTTGATTAAAAAGCAACGATTTAGACCACAATTCAGGTTCGACCTGCATCTAGGATCTAAGGACCCAAGTTTTGATCAGTATATCGGTTTAGCCTTTGGTGGTAATTTACGGACCAGAGAAATATGGCAAAATAATATACTTGTCAATCAGAATCCCAACGATGAGAATCTTGTAGTTCCCGTTTCTTTACGTACGTGTTATGGATTTAGATATTTTCTAGATTACCATTTTTGTTTAGGTGGTGAATTGGGAATTGGAGGGCCAATAATGCAACTTTCTCTGAGTTATAGAATGTAAGGCCAGTTGGCTTTAAAGAGCATAAAAAAGGCGAGCTTAAGGCTCGCCTTTTTTAATGGATTGTTATTTTTTAATAACGGTAATGTTCTGGTTTAAATGGACCTTCAACACTAACGCCAATGTAGTCAGCTTGATCTTTAGAAAGAGTTTCAAGCTCTACACCAATTTTAGATAAATGCAAGCGCGCTACTTTTTCGTCAAGGTGCTTAGGTAGCGTGTAGACATCATTCTCATAGTTTGCGCTATTATTCCATAACTCAAGTTGCGCAAGAGTTTGATTGGTAAACGAGTTTGACATCACAAATGATGGGTGACCTGTTGCACAACCTAAATTAACTAAACGACCTTCTGCCAAAACAATGATGTCTTTTCCATTCACATTGTAGAGGTCTACTTGTGGTTTGATTTCCATTTTCGTAGAGCCGTACTTGCTATTTAACCAAGCCATATCTATTTCATTATCGAAGTGACCAATGTTACAAACTATAGTTTTGTCTTTCATTGCTTCGAAATGCGGTCCTACAACAATATTTTTATTGCCCGTAGCTGTTACGATAATGTCTGCAAGTTCAATTACTTTGTGTAGAGGTTTTACCTCAAAACCATCCATGGCCGCTTGAAGCGCACAAATTGGGTCAATTTCAGTAACAATGACACGTGCACCAGCTCCTTTAAGTGAAGCTGCAGATCCTTTACCTACATCTCCATAACCACAAACAATGGCAACCTTACCAGCCATCATCACATCAGTTGCGCGGCGAATTGCATCAACGAGTGATTCTTTACAACCGTATTTGTTGTCAAATTTTGATTTGGTAACAGAATCATTGACATTTATAGCTGGCATGACAAGCGTTCCATTTTTCTTGCGTTCGTAAAGGCGATGAACACCAGTGGTGGTTTCTTCTGAAAGGCCTTTGATGTCTTTGGTGAGTTCCGGGAAGCGGTCAAACACCATATTGGTGAGATCTCCACCGTCGTCGAGGATCATATTGAGTGCCTTACCACCTTCAAAAGCAAATAAGGTTTGTTCAATACACCAGTCGAATTCTTCTTCATTCATTCCCTTCCAGGCAAACACAGGGATACCTGCTGCCGCAATTGCTGCTGCTGCATGATCCTGGGTCGAGAAGATATTACAAGACGACCAAGTGACTTCTGCACCAAGTTCAACAAGAGTTTCGATCAAAACTGCTGTTTGTATAGTCATGTGAAGGCAACCGGCAATTCTTGCGCCTGCTAGTGGTTTGCTGTTTCCGTATTCTTCGCGCAATGCCATAAGGCCTGGCATTTCGGCTTCAGCTAATTTAATTTCCTTGCGACCCCAGTCTGCTAGACTGATGTCTTTCACTTTATAAGTGAGTTTTTCTGTTTGATTCATATATAGTTACTACAATAAGTTTGCAAAGTTACATGTATTATTTATCGATTTCAAGAAAAATTAAAGCTCATTTTGAATCAGCTCTCGAAGTCCTTGGATAAATAGTGGACTTGTGTTGGAACTCGGTACAAGTTGCACTTTTTCTCCGCCATGTTCTTCGAAGATTTCCTGGTATTCATCGCCAATTTCGATGAGGGTTTCAAGGCAGTCTGCTACAAAAGCAGGGCTAAAGACCAATAATTTCTTAGCACCTTTTTTTGCCCAATCTTCTACTACCTTGTCTGAGAATGGTGTGAGCCATTTTTTGTCTAATCTCGACTGAAAGCAAACGGTGTATTGATTTTCTTGGAGGCCAAGCCGGGCTGCAATTAGGCGAGTCGTGGCATAGCATGTTGCTTTGTAGCAAAATTTGTTGTGGTCGTTAATACTGGTTTCACAAGGTTGGTCTTGGCATAGATCGGAGCCGTCATACACTTTATCGACTTGTCGTTCAGGTAGGCCATGGTATGAAAACAAGATGTGGTCGTAATCCGATAACAAGAATTGTTTTGCATTAGCTACGATTGAGTTGAGGTAACCGTCGTTCTCATAAAACTGACTGATGATTTTGATCTCTGGAATGACCCACCATTTGCGTATAATATTCATGGCCTTTTCGATTGCCGATCCGGAAGAAGCTGAGGCATATTGAGGGAAAAGAGGCAAGATAATGATTCGGTCGTAATTGGCTCTTCTCATTCGCTCCAAAACGCTATCCATTGATGGGTTTTTATAGCGCATAGCCAGTTCAAAAGTGACATCTTGATCTTTGAACTCTTTTTGCAAAAGTTCTTGTAATTTCAAGCTGTGTGTCAGTAAAGGTGATTCTCCTGCGCCAAGTTCCCAAAGCTCTTTGTAAACTTTTGCAGATTTAGGAGCCCTAAAAGGAACGATAACACCATTGACCAAAATTTTGCGAAGTAGGAATGGGATGTCAATGACCCTCGGGTCGTTGAGAAATTCAGATAGATAACTACGTACATCAGACACACTAGGAGAGTCTGGCGTGCCGAGTTGGATAAGGAGAACACCGGTTTTTTTCATGATAATAAGTCCAACAACTTGAAATTTTCTTTGTTCAAAATTACCGATTTATTCGCGATTGCTCCTCAGCAAAACTTAACTTTGTACAGTGGAACCACAGCAATACCTATATCAAATCACCGCCAGTAACTTCGATGAAATGGCAATGGCTACCTATGAGCGCCAATATGCACAGGTTCCGATTTACCGCCAATATGTTGATATGTTGGGTAAAGCCCGGCCTCAAACACTTGAAGAAATTCCATTTTTGCCCATTGCTTTTTTCAAGAGCCATCAAATTGTGCTTGGCGAAAATCCTATACAACAGACTTTTCTTTCAAGTGGAACAACCCAACAATTCAGAAGTCAACATCACATTACCGACCTTAATTGGTACAACGCTTCTTTGCTTCTGGGGTTCGAGCGAGTTTTTGGACCTGCCTCTGATTATGTATTTATAGCCTTATTACCTTCTTACCTAGAGAATGGTGACTCAAGTCTCATCTATATGGTCGATCAACTCATTCAAAAAAGTGGCACGGAATTTTCTGGGTATTATTTGAATGATCCTAAAGAGGTTCAAACTGCCTACATGAGAGCACTGAATTCAGGTAAAAAACCATTTGTTTTTGGCGTAGCCTATGCCTTGATAGATTTGGTTGAATCGGGACTTGAACTACCAAATGCAGTCATACTCGAGACAGGTGGAATGAAAGGTCGTCGACAAGAGCTCACCAAGATTGAATTACATCAGCTCCTTCAAAGAGGATTTAAGGTGCAACGAATTCTATCTGAATATGGCATGACTGAATTGCTGTCTCAGGCATATTGTCTGAAAGATCAAGTGTTTTCGTGTCCTCCATGGATGCAAATTCGAATTAGGGATGCCTATGATCCTTTTCAAGAAGTTCCATTTGGACAAAAAGGGGGCATTAATGTGATTGATTTGGCGAATCAAAATAGTTGTGCTTTCATACAAACAGATGATCTAGGTCGTTTGATTCCTGGTGGATTCTTATTGGAGGGGCGTTTGGAGGCTAGTGATATTCGGGGTTGTAACCAACTTGTGGATTAACTCGAAAACTTCTTACATTTGTTCTCATGTCATTGCAAACAATTTTTCTCCTTTCCTTTATAGGTCTTGCCGCGGGAATGCTGAGTGGTATGGTCGGCATTGGTGGTGGTGTTGTCTTAGTGCCGGCGCTTGTTTTCATGTTAGGTTTAACTCAACATCAAGCCCAAGGAACATCATTGTTCGTGCTCTCTATGCCCGTTCTAATTTTAGCGGTCGTGAATTATTGGCAAACAGGCAATGTGAATTGGCGCTTTGGATTGGTTATTGCCAGTACTTTCATTATCGGCGCATTCTTGGGATCTAAACTTACCTTGAGATTGCCAGAGGCTTGGGTAAAACTTATTTTTGGCATATTAATGGCATATGTTTCTTTTCAATTGATTTCAGCAGGTTACACCGGTATACAGAAAAATGAACCTTGATCAATTCCCTTCCCAGCTCGATGAATTAGTGCCACAAATAGTGGCATGGCGGCGCCATTTGCACATGCATCCAGAACCTTCGTTCAAGGAATATAAAACCATGGAATTTATCAGTGCAATATTGAACGCTCATGGCATCTCACATCAAAAGGGAGTCGCCGAAACAGGCGTGGTCGCTATTATTTCAGCATCTCACCACACAGCAAAAACGCCTTGTTTAGCTCTTCGGGCTGATCTCGATGCTTTACCTATCCAAGAACAAAATGACGTCCCTTATAAAAGTCAAGTTCCTGGCTGGATGCATGCTTGTGGACACGATGTGCATACCAGTATTCTGCTCGGCACTGCTATACTTTTACAAGCTCACAAAGAAAGTTTAAAAAGACCGATAAAACTTATTTTTCAACCGGGAGAAGAACAAAGTCCAGGAGGTGCAAGCTTGATGCTTACAGCGGGAGTATTGGATAATCCAACCGTAGAAGAATTGGTGGCCTTACATGTTTATCCGGAGTTAACTGCAGGAAAGGTTGGGCTTAGAGAGGGTCTCTACATGGCCTCAAGTGATGAAATTCATATAGAAATTGAGGGTGTGGGTGGACACGGCGCTTTACCAGATCGATTCATTAATCCCATTGATATTGGTATCGCATTGATGCAGGCATGTCGGCAATA
>JAURNL010000003.1 GCA_030830205.1 Crocinitomicaceae bacterium
CACAGAGAATTGGTTGACATGTACTTTTGGTTTGAGACCATATTTTGCCCCCGCATCCAGGATTTGCTCCATTTCAGCTTTACTGAAATAATTTCTTTCACAAAATACATCAATATAATCAGCAAGCTGTTCGGTAGCGATGACAGGCAGTATATCATTAATTAATAGTGAAATATATGCTTCTCGATTATTTTTATAAGATTGAGGAATTGCATGGGCACCAAGAAATGTAGCTTTGATTGAGATGGATGCCTTTTGTTTGAGCTGCTGAATTACACGCAACATTTTCAATTCGCCTTCGACGCTCAAACCATAACCAGATTTAATTTCAACGGCTCCTGTTCCTGCAGCCTGCATTTTTTGAAGGCGTTGTAGGGCAGCGTTAAACAAGTCCTTTTCAGACATCTCATTAAGTTTTTTTGCAGAGTTGAGTATGCCGCCGCCTTTATTAGCTATTTCTTCATAACTAAGACCGTTGATCCGGTCAACGAATTCCTCCTCTCTGCTTGCAGCAAAAACAGTATGGGTATGTGAATCGATAAATGCGGGGAGCACATAACAATTGCTAGCATCAATTATTTCTACATCACGCCAATCAATGATTCCGGGCCATTCATCCATTGGACCGTAGGCAATCACTTCGTTATCTTCTAAAGCTAAATATGCATTTTCAATGACGGGTAGTTGGTTCATTTGTGAGCCGCGCAACACCGTCGGAAGGTCCTCTCCAGCCTGAACAAGCCCCTTTATATTTTTAATAAATTGTTTGCGCATAGGTATTTTCACTGTAAAGATAAGGGCAATTTTCGCTTAATTTGGTTCTCTTCCAAGAAAGAATAAGCAACATGAAGCATGATGAGCTCGGTAAGTGGGGAGAAGCTTACGCCTTACAATATCTGTTGAGCCAAGGCTATATCCTTAGAGCCCGTAATTTCAAATTCAATCGAATGGAAATCGATTTGATTTTGACCAAGGAGCGGACATTAGTCGTAGTAGAGGTCAAGACACGTCACAGCGCTGAGTTTGGAGAGCCTTGGCGTGCAGTGAATTGGGCAAAACAAAAGCAATTAATTCGGGTTGCTAATTACTACACCAAATCAGTACAATGGCCTTATGAAGTAAGATTTGATGTGCTTTCAATAGTGCACAATAGTAATCATACTGATCTTACACATATCCAAAATGCGTTTAGTCCTCGGCCTTAGTTATATGTGAAGTGCTCGATCCGCAGTGGCTGCTAGTGCGGCTTCTTTTACAGCCTCCGAGTAAGTTGGATGACCATGACAAATGCGGGCTATATCTTCAGCTGAGGCGCGATATTCCATGGCGGTTACCGCCTCCATGATCAAATCTGCCGCTCGTGGTGCAATCATATGAACTCCTAAGATTTCATCTGTGTCTGCATCAGCTAGTATTTTCACAAATCCACTTGTGTCCATACTTGCTCGTGCTCTACCTAGTGCTTTAATAGGAAAAGATCCAGACTTGTATGCGCGGCCTACTGTTTTGAGCTCTTCTTCTGTTTGCCCGACTGCGGCAATTTCAGGCCAAGTATAAACAACACCTGGGATGAGGTTGTAATTGATGTGAGGCTTTTGACCTGCAATTTGTTCAGCAACAAAAACACCTTCTTCTTCGGCTTTGTGAGCTAGCATTGCTCCACGCACAACATCACCAATTGCATAGATATGTGAAACAGCTGTTTGTAGGTGGTCATTAACTTCAATCTGACCTCGTTGATTTATTTGTACTCCTGCTTTTTCAAGGCCTAAGCCCTCTGTATAAGCTTTTCGACCAACTGCCACTAGACAATAATCTGCCTCAAGTTGAACTTGCTCTCCTTTTTTATTTGCTGCAGTTAGGATTACTTTTTTGCCATTGTTCACAACTCCGAGTACTTTGTGTTCCATATGGAATTTGAATCCTTCTTTTTTGAGAATTTTAGTAAATTCTTTACCTATTCCTGCATCCATAGTTGGTAGAATACTTGGGGCAAATTCAACAACTTCAACTACGGACCCTAAACGTGCATAAACGGATCCTAATTCAAGACCTATTACCCCTCCACCAATAACGAGCATTTTTTTCGGGATTTCTTTTAGCTCAAGAGCTTCTGTAGAGGTAATGATGCGTTTTTTATCTGGTTCCATACCTGGGAAATAATTGGGTTTACTTCCGGTAGCAATAATGATGTTTTTAGCACTAATTTGAATGGTGTTTTCACCTTTTATTTCAACCGTATGTGCATCAATAAAAGAACCAACACCTTGGTATACGGTAATTTTATTTTTGTCCATAAGATACTTGACTCCAGCGCAAGTTTGAGATACAACTTCATTTTTACGAGCAATCATTTGTGTAAGGTTTGCTTGGAGTCCTTTTACTTCTATTCCATGAGCTGAAAAATGATGCTGAGCATTGTAAAAATGTTCAGAAGAATCAAGTAGTGCTTTAGATGGAATACAACCCACATTTAAACAAGTTCCGCCTAAAGTGCTATATTTTTCTATCAAAGCTGTTTTGAGTCCAAGTTGAGCACAACGCAAAGCTGAAACGTATCCGCCAGGACCTGAACCGATTACAACCACATCATAATTTTCCATCCTTCTAATTTTTTACAAATTTACTGTTTGTACACGAACAACCAAAGCCTTAATTTTGCGTTGTAACACTGTGCACAAGCTAAAAACACTCTTCTTAAGTCTTTCACTACTCTTTTCGGGGTGGTCTTTGGCTTCGCACATCATTGGCGGTGACATCTATTACAATTATTTAGGTAACAATCAATATCGTTTTTTTATTACACTTTATCGGGATTGTGCCTCAACAGGTGCACAGTATGATAATCCGCTTTATCTGTCAATTTTCACACAGGGGAATATTCATTACCAAACTGTTCAAGTGCCGTTTCCAGGTTCTGTTGTCTTACCCATTAATTTCAACAATCCATGTGCTACACAGCCATCAGGAATTTGTGTGGAGCGTGCCATTTACCAAGTAGTATTGACCCTTCCGCCCATACCAGGAGGCTATATCGTGTCTTATCAACGGTGCTGTCGAGGACCGAACATATCTAATTTGCAATTTCCCGATGACACAGGCCTCACTTTAGTAGCGCAAGTTCCAGGTTCAAATACCAATGCGAGTAATAATAGTAGCCCACGCTTTACTAACTACCCACCAGTTTTACTTTGTAATAATGATCAGCTTGTTTTTGACCATTCTGCTACAGACCCAGACGGGGATCAATTAGTTTACTCCTTAGTGACTCCATATGCAGGAGCCACTTCTGGAAATCCGCAACCCTTACAGATGCCACCACCACCTTATTTTCCTGTTACTTGGCAACCAAGTTTCAACGCAGCAATTCCACTTGGTCCTGGCTCTTCGACTATCATACACCCAAGTACGGGTCTTTTAACGGTTAGTCCTAATTTAGTAGGGTTGTTTGTTGTTGGGGTTCGAGTCCAGGAATATCGCAACGGTCAGCTTATCGGTGAAACGGTGCGGGATTTCCTATTTAGAGTTTTTGATTGTAACATTCAATTGGCGGCGATTTTACCTATGCAAGATCAATTGCCCACTTTTAATGGGTACTGTGATGGTCTAACGGTACAATTTGACAACTTATCGTTCGGTGGCACAAATTATAGTTGGGATTTTGGAGTACCAGGAACGAATGCAGATGTAAGCCCGCTATTTGAACCTACCTATACCTATCCAAGCTCTGGAACATACACGGCACAATTAATAGTCAACCCAGGTCAGAATTGTACTGATACTGCATACATTGAAATTACTGTTAATGAAGAGCTCTTACTTGAATGGTCAACTCAAGATTCCCTATGCCTAACTGGAAATAGCCATGATTTTGTTGCGCAAATATCCGACCCTTCGGCTAACTTGACATGGACTTTTCCACCTAGTGCTTCAGTGCTGCAGGCCAGCAGTCTTGTTGTACCTGCAGTCTCCTTTTCTTCTCCTGGTTTTCATTCAATTATCCTTGAAGCAACTACGCCTTATTGTCAACAAACTTTCTTAGATTCCATATATATTTTTGGAGAGGCAATTGCAAACATAGTAGTGCCGTCTCAGGTGGAATGCCTTGGCTATACCATACCTTTTGGCAACGCATCTCAAAATGCAATTCTCTACAATTGGGATTTTGGAAATGGTCAATTTAGTAATCAGATGCAGCCTACAGTTACTTTTGCGGGACCTGGTGTCTATCCAGTTACACTAATCGCAGGCTCCTCTCCAAATTGTTTAGATACTACCACTGTTAATGTTACAATTGAGCAACCTATCGAATTGAATATTACGCATACTGATTCGCTTTGCATTGATGATTATTTTACATTTGATGCTCAAGTAAATGGTCCTTTAGGCACGACTTACACCTGGGATTTCGGTCTCTTTGCGACCCCAACAATAAGTAGTCAATTAACTGGAAATTCAGTACTATTTGATCAAAACGGGAGCCAACAAGTCCTCTTGATAGGTCAAAATACGCTTTGTGCGGATACAGCTGTGGCTATTGTCCATATTTATGGTCATCCGAGCATCGACTTTATGTTTTTAGAAGCACTACAATGCGCTCCTTCTCAAGCACAATTCATCAACCTGAGCCAAAGCGAGGTTCCCACAACCTATATCTGGAATTTAGGAGATGGGACTCAAGTTCAGGGCATCAATGTCTTACATACTTATAGTCAACCTGGAAATTATACAGTGACTCTCACGCTTATTGAACAAATTGGTTGTCAGGATACATTATTCATGGCACAACAAGATGTTGTAAATGTCTACCCTTCACCTCAGGCAGGATTTATGATCAGTCCTGATCACATCGATGTTTGTCAGAATGAGGCTGTTTTCACAGATTTATCTATAGATGCTACAAGCTATCAATACTTTGTGGAGGGCCGAAGTATACAATATTCCGTTCCCAATTTTGTGCATTCATACCAAAATGGGGGAACAGATTATCCAATGCAAGTGGTTACTAATGGTTTTGGTTGTTCAGACACAGCCTATGCAACTATTGAAGTAGAACCCTTTAGTATTTATGCTCCCAATACATTCATTCCTGATGGAAATGGCCGTAACGATGTGTTTAATGTGGTGACCGACTTTGAGGTCACTGATTGGTCATTAGAGATTTTTAACCGTTGGGGAGAGCTTGTTTTTAAAACTCAGAATAGCGATGAGGGTTGGGATGGCACATTCAATGGTAGTATATGTCAAGACGGCTTGTATAATTATGTCTTAAAGTTCAGACCTTGTCATGAGCCCTTTATTCGGAGACAGCGCGAAGGTACTATTCAACTTCTCCGCTAGTATTAAGAGCGCCTCAAAACAAAATTTTGGCCTAAATAAACCTTTCTTACTTGTTCGTCTGCAGCCAATTCTTCTGCACTTCCAGATTTCAAGATTTTTCCCTCAAACAATAGATAAGCACGATCTGTAATGGAGAGGGTCTCTTGTACGTTGTGGTCTGTAATTAATATACCGATATTGCGTTTTTTTAATTCAGATACGATTGCTTGGATATCTTCTACAGCAATGGGATCGACGCCTGCAAATGGCTCGTCTAGTAAAACAAATTTTGGATCCGTTGCTAAGGCACGCGCAATTTCTGTACGGCGTTTTTCGCCGCCAGAAAGGCGATTACCTAGGTTTTTTCGGACATGTGTAAGGCTAAATTCTTCGAGTAGACGTTCTAGTTTTGCAATCCTATCTACCTTATTAAGTGGCCCCATTTCCAGGATAGCCATAATATTGTCCTCAACACTGAGCTTTCTAAATACAGAAACTTCTTGTGGTAAATACCCCAACCCCAATTGAGCTCGTTTATACATGGGTAATTTGGTAATTTCTGTATTGTCCAGAAAAACATGCCCTGAGTCTGGTTTAACCAAGCCAACCATCATGTAAAATGAAGTTGTTTTTCCTGCGCCGTTCGGCCCCAATAGTCCAACGATTTCTCCTTGACTAACCTCTACACTAACACCATTCACCACCGTTCGGCCACGGTAGCTTTTGCAGATATCTTGCGTTCTAAGTTTCACGAATTGAATTTACAATTATTTGGTGAGAAACTGCTTATGCTTGGTCAGTTTTAACGACTCGTTTGGCGACTAATATGCTCACTTCATAGAGTACGTAAATCGGGATTGTGACGATTACCTGAGATATAACATCAGGAGGTGTAATCACAGCGGCTAGAATAAGTATGATTACAATGGCATGTTTGCGATACTTGATCAGAAATTCAGGGGTAAAGAGCCCGATTTTTACCAACAAAAAGGTCACTATTGGAAATAAAAAAAACAAGCCGGTATAAAAGACTGTTGATAAAATAGTGCTCATGTAGGAAGCAATGGTGACATCTGTTTTAATTTCAGGTGTGATCTGAAAGTTCCCAAAAAATTGAACGCTGAGTGGAGCCACTACATAATAGCCGAATAATATTCCCGAGAAAAATAATAAACTCACATAGAATACGATTCCTTTCGCCATTTGTTTTTCATTCCCCTTTAGACCGGGCTTCACAAAAGCCCAAAGTTGATAAAAGATGTAGGGGAAGGCTAATACAACTCCACCCATGATACTCATCATGAGCGCGTATGAAAATTGACCTGCAAGTGTGGTGCTTTGGAAATCGATCGTGATTTCTTCTACGCAAACACCTAGGTATTGGCAAAGTAATCTGAAAGAAAAGAAATCAGGATCTACCATATTAAGAAAGATGTTTTCCATAATTTCTCGTTGATAGATCCAGATAATAACAGAAAAAAAGATAACCGCAACCGCAGCACGCAACAAGCGCCAGCGGAGTTCTTCCAGGTGATCTAAAAATGACATTGGTTTATCCTCAGACATGTTGTAAAATTAAGGATTTATTCCGGAAATGGTAAATGAAAAAGATGAACGTAAATCGTTTACGATCTTATATCAGAGCTTTGTATCATCAAAACAAAAGCTATGAACAAAACATTTGCAATTCAACACATTTGGTTTAATAACCAAGACGCCGAAGTAACCCTAGTAGGACGTATGCAAGACGACGTTTTATTCTATGAATCTAAGCTTGTTATTAGGATGTCACAGCTTAATGGGCTCGTTTCTAAACTGCAAAAAACCTTGGGGATAGAGGTGAGCGACTACATGTGCAGATTTGAGCTCGGGTTTATCACGGAATACGAAATAAAGTTTCCTGAATCAGCTCAGGTATTCCTTGATTTACAAGAGATAATCGGCCTAGGAAAAGAGGCTGTTAGGAAGATTGTAGCTTAAAACTTAGGGCTGAATAAAAACGGTTTCTTCGTTGATTTTTTCAGCTTCGATTTTGATAATGCCTTGGCCAATTTTATTGCCTTTTTGGGCCTTAATGTCAAGAACAGCTACACCCGCTTGCCCCAACTGATACAATTCATTGTAGTTGAATGTAGCAAGTCCATTCAAGTTCGTGTAGGCAGTATCAAAAACAGCTACCTGCTGCGGTGTACTCTGCGTGTTTGTACCGTATAAAACAACCATGGCATTGGAGACACTTGCGTTTGTTTCATCTTTGACATAAATATGGGCAATGGTATCCATTTTTTTACGGCAAGAACTCAAAGAAACAAGAGTTGTAGCAGCAACAGCAAACAAAAGAAATTTTTTCATGGCGTTTAGTTGGGTAAATAGATGGTTTCAACAGCTGTAGTATGCACTTTAGCTCTAGTGTAGCCATAAGCTGTTTTGTTATTATACTTGACAATAATGTCAAAATATCCAGTTTTATTGCTTTCGCCTGCAAGTGTGAAATACGGATCCATAGCGAAGGTGGTGAAACCAGAAGTGTTGGTATAAGTAGTATCAACGTACGCGAACGTTGCTGGAGTGGATTGTTGATCTCCAATAATAATCACCTTAGCACCGTCTATGAGTTGATTCGATGAAGAACGAACAAAGACCTTAATAATTGCTGGGTCTGTGGGCTCGCAACTACCCAAAATGAGGAGCAGTGTAAGCGCTAAAAAGCTGTTTAAAATAGTTTTCATAGGTTTTGAATGTTTCAAATTTACATTTTAATTTTTGAATTTTAAAACTTCGAAAGGAGTGATTATTGTATTTGTAGGAGTACTTGATTGCGCTCTTGTTCAGTAATTTCCGCTAGGGCCTCTCCAGTGAGTCCAAAATAAAAACCCTTTACTTTGATCTGCATTACCCCAATTTGGCCAGGTTTGTAAAAGTTTGTTAGGTCAAAGTAGGCTTTTCCAGAATCGTTAGAAACAGTGCTATCTTGAACTGCTAATGGATTGTGTGTGGTGTCTGTTGGTTCAGCAACCAGCCATACTTTTACATCGGCTAAAACAGTGCCGTTGGCATTAACTACTGTTACCTCTAAGGTGGTGGGGGGTGTTTCTTTACAAGAGCCAAATAAAATGCCTGTGCCGAGTAACCATATAAATGAGCACAAGGCGAGCACGTTCAGTTTTTTTTTCTTGTACATTTGCATGAAGACCAAGATTTTTATTGTTAAACAACAACAAGGGTCAAAAGGTTACAATAGAACCGCTTAAAAATGAGTATTGAAATTTTATCACAAGAATTAAGTCAAGTCCAGGTCCAAGACGAACACGCGCTAGAACAATTCCGGATCCGTTTTCTAGGTTCTAAAAACGTCCTCAAGGATTTGTATGCAGCCATTAAAGACATTCCTAACGAGGAGAAGCGCAGTTATGGCCAACAGGTCAATGCGCTCAAGGAACGAGCTGAGCAGATTTACCACGAAGCTAAGGCAGCACTTACTCAAACGCTTCAGTCTAGCCATGCCGAAGATCTAACCAAACCTGCTGGAGATCCAATGGTAGGGGCGCATCACCCGCTTTCGCTGATTCGCAGAGAAATCATTGAAATATTTAATAAGATAGGCTTTGTGGTTTCGGAGGGCCCTGAAATTGAAGATGACTGGCATAATTTTACGGCTCTCAATTTTCCACCTGAACATCCCGCTCGTGACATGCAGGACACTTTTTTTATTCAAAAAGGAGCAAATGAGTTGGCCTTGCGTACCCATACCAGCAGCGTGCAGGTGCGTGTAATGGAAAATCAGGCGCCACCCATTCGAACAATTTCTCCGGGTCGTGTTTACAGAAATGAAGCAATTTCTGCCAGGGCTCACTGCTTTTTTCATCAAGTTGAAGGCTTATACATAGACAAAGGAGTTTCTTTCGCAGACCTCAAACAAACGTTGTTATATTTTGCTCAAGCGTTATTTGGCCCACAAACCCAAATACGAATGAGGCCTTCTTATTTTCCATTTACGGAGCCAAGTGCTGAGGTTGACGTTTCATGCTCGCTTTGTAACGCGCAAGGCTGTAATGTTTGTAAATATACTGGTTGGTTAGAAATTATGGGTTGTGGAATGGTCGACCCAAACGTCCTAGAGGCTTGCGGTATTGATTCAAACGAATATACAGGTTATGCTTTTGGAATGGGTGTGGAGCGTATCGCACAGCTCAAGTATCGAGTGACTGATTTACGTCTGTATTCCGAAAATGATGTTCGTTTCTTAAAGCAATTTAAACCCGGAATGCTATGAGTTGGCAACATTTTTCAGATTCAAAACAATGGGCCGATATATTGAGTGCATCTGAACTTTCACCACAATTGATTTTCAAACACAGCACACGCTGTTCAATTTCTTCAATGGTTTTGAATCGTTTTGAGAATAGCGATCTTTTCAAGTCAACGGCCATTTCGTTTTGGTTTTTAGATCTAATTGCATTTCGAGAATTATCCAATTTGGTTGCTTCAGAAACCCAAGTTTGGCATGAGTCCCCACAGTGCATCGTACTCTCAAAAAGTAAGGTAATATACGCAGAAAGTCATGGCTCCATACAGGCTAAGGCTATTGAACAATTGATCCTCGATAAATGAAAAAAGTAATTATTTGGGTGTTGGTGCTCGGTCTTCTGGTTGGCTTTTTGGCACCTTTTTTAAACTCATCATCAGACCAAAATGTCTCACAACCTGCCACATTCGGATTTAAAGAAAATTTAGCCGTTACGTTTGGTAAAACCGCTGCCATACCCCTAAAAATAAAAGAAAATGGCATTGATTTAGTACTCAAAATCGGTGATTCTGTTGTGTTGCAAGTTGCCAATCCCAAGGAAAAAGAAATCTATTTTTTGGAGACTCAAAATTTCAAGCCGGGAGCTTATTTGCTAGACTTGCAAATCAAAGATGCTAACGGTAGTTTGTTTAATGTACAGCGCAACTTACGCATTTTGTCTGATATCAAACCAGAAAGATGGTCCTTAACACTAGGTGCTTCTTTTCCTCATGACACCCGCAATTATACGCAGGGACTTACATTTTGGAACGGAGACTTATATGAGTCAACCGGAGATCCTAACCAAGACGGTAGCTCCATGGTTGCTAAAATGAATTTAACTACAGGCCAGCCGATAGCACAGGGTGAAACCACTTTTAAACAGCATCTTGACGCCACTAAATTTGGCGAGGGAATTACCATCCTAAACGATGAAATTTTTCAGCTAACATGGAAAAACCAGCAATGTTTTGTTTACGATCTGAAGTCTTTCCAATTGAAAAAAGAATTTTCTTATGCTGGAGAGGGTTGGGGCTTGTGTACAGATGGACATCAATTGATCATGTCAGATGGAACTGAACGAATTACTTTTCGGGATCCAAAGACTTTTCAAACAATACGAACAATTGAAATTTATACAGACCAGGGTCCGTTGCCACAGCTAAATGAATTAGAATACATTGACGGTTACATTTATGCTAATATCTATGGAACGAATTTTGTTGCTGTAATTGAACCAGTTATGGGAAGGGTAATTGCCCTTATCGACGCCAGTAATTTAGTTGCAGTAGGTAAGGGGAATGGTGAAGTTTTGAACGGAATCGCCTATAATCCAAAATCTGGAAAAACATACATGACCGGAAAATATTGGCCTAAATTGTACGAAGTGGGTATCATTAAATAACTTGGAATGGAAAATTTACGTAAAGATTGGTCTGATATCAAAAGCAATGACAGCTGGTCAATATTCAAAATTATGGCCGAATTTGTCGAAGGGTACGATAAAATGGCAAAGGCCGGTCCTTGTATATCTATTTTTGGTTCCGCATGCACTAAATCGGATCAGCATTATTATTTAAAAACAGTAGAACTAGCTGAAAAAATTGCCAAAGCGGGGTATGGTGTCATCACCGGAGGAGGCCCAGGCATCATGGAAGCAGGTAATAAAGGTGCCAAACAGGGTGGAGGTACTTCTGTTGGACTCAATATTGATTTACCTTTTGAGCAGTTTCACAATCAGTACATTGACCGTGATCATTATTTGGAATTTGATTATTTCTTTGTTAGAAAAGTGATTTTCGTTAAATATGCTCAGGCATTTGTCATCATGCCAGGAGGTTTTGGGACATTAGATGAGTTTTTTGAAGCGATTACGCTGATTCAAACCCGAAAAATTGCGAAAAGGCCAATCGTATTATTTGGAAGCGCGTTTTGGCAAGGACTTTTCGATTGGGTAAAAAACGTGCAACTTACCGAAGGACTCATTTCTGAAGCCGATCTGGATTTATTCAAAATTACAGACTCTACTGATGAAGCTCTTCAGTTTATTGAGGACTTCTTCCAATCACACGCACTTTCTCCAAATTTCTAAGCATCTTTGTACAATAATAAGCATCGTTTATGTTGGAAAAAATCAAAAGTACGTTACGATTAATTATTCCATATATAAGGTCCAAACACTTCTGGAAACATTTTGGTTTAGTGATCTTATTTTATTTAGTTGTAGTATTCTCAACGATGCTTTATCTCGATTTTGCCACCAACCACGGCGAAAGAATTGCCGTTCCAAATTTAGTGGGAATTGCTGGCGAGAAAGCCAAAAATCGAATTGAAGAGCTCGACCTTACGTATCAAATTTTGGATAGTATTTACGAGCCAAACTTACCCGAAGGAACCGTCGTGGAACAGCTAGTGGAACCAACTTCACTTTCTCAAGTATATGTGAAATCTGGTCGTATAATTGGCCTTCGTTTGTCTAAGAAAAGCCAACTTGTTGAAATGCCAAGTTTATTGCATAAGCAAGTTCAATTTGCACAAAGTATCCTAGATCAGCGTGGGCTGCGTTGTGTCATACAGTATAGACCAACAGCGGAGGCTAACGGCTCAGTGCTTGATCAACGCTATAATGGCAGAAAGATAATAGAAGGTGAGCGCATTCCAATAGGTACTGTAATAACACTCATTGTCGGGCAAAATGACGAAGGTGAACCATTGGCTTTACCAAACCTACTTGGGCTCACCATTTCAGAGGCGAAATATATTTTTGATACCCTCGGCGTAAGTAGCTATACCTTTATTTGTCAGGATTGTTTAACTAGTCAAGACTCTGCAACAGCGATCATTTTTTCTCAGTCACCAGAATATATTGAAGGAACTACCGTTTTTAAATCTACCCAATTTATCCTCTCGATGCAAAAAGGCGGAGGCGGACAAAATCCATAAGCATGAAGCGTATTCTTTTTTTCACTTTTACTTTTTTCCAAATTATTTGCGCATCGTCTCAGACAATAGAAATGGGACCCATCATGAGAAATTTTCAGTTGTCTACCTCTACGGAACATTTGAAGAGCACCTCTAACAGCATCGATAGCACATTTTTCTACATCCCGGATACCCTTGATTTGCCATTTTTTGATGAATTTTCTTCAGATAAATTCCAAAAATATACTGCTCAATTTAATGATCCTGGGGTGAGTTCCGAGTTATATTATCATTTACTTAATCCTAGTACTAATTTGCCACTTGCCTCGTCGCAGTTTTTCACCGATCAGGCTACTTTTCGTAGGACTTTTGACATCACATCAAGTACTTTCACCGATTCTATTTTTCCAACTGTTGCCGTTAAAATTGCTGACTTTTCAGCTTTTCCGCTCAGTTATCAAACTTTAAATCTTTATCCGCCATACTATATCTATGATACAATTGGAATTCCAGATACCCCAGATACCATTTGGGTACAAAACCCCAGTTATGTCCAAGATTCTGCGCGTATTTTTTTTACTACGCTCAATGATCCAGATGCACTTTGGTTAGACAATTACGCCTATCGCAATTTGCGTTTTGTAGTCAATCCACGTTCGCTTGGAGTGGTCACTTTCGACGGCCTTGATCCTTCCGGTTTTCCGTATGCAATTGGCACCTCCTTCTCAAATACCGCTGATTACCTGAATTCAAAGCCCTTAGACCTCAGTCCTTATACTGCAACAGATTCACTTTATTTTTCATTTTTAGTACAATCGGAAGGGTTTGGTGATTTGCCTGAATCGACCGACTCATTGCGACTAGAGTTTTACGCTAAGGATCTCGATCAATGGTTTCATGTTTGGGCAATTGCAGGAGATACAATGTCCCCATTTAAGGTGGTACATTTTCCAGTTACGGAAGCTAAGTACTTTAAAAAAGGGTTCCAGTTTCGCTTTAGTAACTATGGTGCACTGTCAGGTGCACTTGACCATTTCCACATAGATTATGTTCACTTGCGACCTCAGTCTAACTATATTGACACACTCTTTAAAGATTTTGCGTGGGTTTACCCTATGAATTCCCTATTGCAGGACTATACCTCAGTTCCATGGGACCATTATAAAAATTCTCCTAAACCTTTTCGCAACGATTTGCCTGTTACTTTACACAACGGAAGCCCGACACCAGAAAACAATCAATTTGCTGGTCAATTTACCATCGATCAAGCAGGGACGATTTTAGGCCAGTTTTCAATTGCAGGTAGTCAATTGTCCAACGGAGACCTGAATTACGAACCCAACACAACATACCTCTCCCTGAACAACATTAGCACACTAGGATCTTTCCCAACAAATTTAGTTGGCAATGAACAAGCATTTCGCGTGAGGGGTGAATTAAGTGTTCAATTTCCAAATCTTGGTTTGAATGATACAACCAGTTATTATCAACCCTTTCAGAATTTTTATAGCTACGATGATGGAAGTGCAGAAGCAGCTTTTGGACCAACAGGTGCTCAATCAAGACTTGCAGTTCAATACGATGCGTATGAGGCAGATTCTTTGATCGGTGTATCATTTCATTTTGTACCGTCTGTAATAGATGTTTCCAATAAATTATTTTTGATAAGCGTTTGGAGTAATGAAAACGGACAACCTGGCGCTCTGCTTTACGAAGATGATGTATTCTTTCCAAGAACACCATTGTATGGAGATGAACAAGGTATTTTTGTGCCATATTTCTTCAACGATACGCAAAAGATAAGTGTACCCACTTCCTTCTTCATCGGATGGAGACAACTTGATGCGGAACGCTTAAATCTCGGTTTGGATCGCAATATCGACCATTCAGATAAGATTCAGTATAGTGTCGACGGCGGCTTTACTTGGCTCACCTCTCCATATCCTGGTTCAGCGATGATTCACCCTATCTTTTCAACCGCTCTAGATGCTAGCTTAGGGTTTGCAAATAACGCCATGCCAAAAGAATCTTGGCATGCTTACCCTAATCCAGCTCAAAATGAGTTTGTTGTGGTATTACCAAAAATATACCAAGGAAATCAACTTATCTTATCAGATGCTTTGGGTCAAATTCAGCAAATACAATCCAATAGCACTTTTGATATCAGTAACTTGCCAAATGGAGTTTATTTCTTGCAGTGTCCGCAAAGTAACTTGGGTACATTAAAGCTGATCATCAACCACTAATGAGCGAAAATATAGAGCTAGAAGTAGAAGAAGCAGACCTCTTTGAACATCATCGTTTCAAAGCAGATCCAGGTCAAGAGGTAGTCCGTATTGACAAATTTTTGTTGGATCGCATGGCCGATACCTCAAGAAACAAAATTCAAGTAGCTGCAAAAAATGGCAATATCCATGTCAACGGCCAACCTGTCAAACAAAACTATCGTGTAAAACCAGGAGATGAAATCGCAATTGTTTTGCCATACCCGGTTCGAGAAATTGAACTTATTGCACAGGATATTCCCATTGAAATTGCCTATGAAGATGAAGATCTGTTAGTGGTGAATAAACCGGCGAATATGGTTGTTCATCCCGGTTATGGAAACTACTCAGGAACTTTGGTAAACGCATTAGTTTTTCATTTTGATCATTTGCCCACACGACCTAAAGATTATTTTGGTAGGCCAGGATTGGTGCATCGCATCGATAAACACACCACAGGTCTATTGGTCATAGCTAAAACTGAAAATGCATTAAATGATTTAGCCAAACAATTCTATGATCGTACAACAGAACGCCGTTATTATGCACTTGTTTGGGGAGACCTCAGCGAGGAAGGAACAATTGAAGGTCATATAGGGCGATCCTTGAAAAACCGAAAAGTAATGACCGTTTTTCCAGATGGAGACTACGGCAAACCAGCAATTACACACTATAAAATATTAGAGCGCTTTGGGTATGTTACGCTGATAGAGTGTAAGCTAGAAACAGGCAGAACACATCAAATTCGCGCGCACATGCAATCCATTGGCCACCCTTTATTTAACGATTTAGAATATGGAGGAAATCGAATCTTAAAGGGTACTAAATCAACAGCATACGAAAAGTTCATGGTTAATAATTTTGCCTTGCTTCCAGGCCAAGCACTACATGCCAAAACATTAGGCTTTGTGCAGCCTCGGACCAAACAGTACTTAGAGTTTGATTCTGAGCTTCCTGAAGGATTTCAGCGCTTATTAGAACGGTGGAGAACCTATTGTTCGGATTTTAAATAAAATTTCTCTATTTTTGCTTTCCTTGGTTATAAACCAAGCTAAAACTAAGCTTTATGAAACACTTATTCATTGCCGCAATTCTTACGCTTTTCTCAGCATCGGTGAGCTTCTCTCAAAACGCCCCCGATCCAAAATTTGTCCGACAAGCAAATGAAGTTTTTATCTCTGGAAATTATTTTGAAGCCATTAATGTTTGCCAAGACGCCTACAAAAAACTTGGCGCCCGAGGCTCATTGCGTCAAAAAGGTGATATGGCTTTTAAAATTGCAGAATCATACCGTGCAATTGAGATTTTTGATAAGGCAAACGATTGGTATGGAACTTGTATTGAACTCAAGTATTTTGATGTAGTACCTGAAGTTTATTACTACAAAGGTGATATGCAGCGCATGATGAAAGATTTCGATAATGCGATCAAAAGCTACCGAGAATTTAAAAGAATCGCACCAAAATCTCGCACTACTGAAGTAGATAACGCGATTATGGCTTGTGAGAAATACAAAGACTTTGATGATTTTGAATCGTCTAAATTGGTAGTAAAGCCAGAAGTAAAAATCAACAGTAAGCAAATGGACATGGCTCCATCCTTTATGGATAAAAAAGGTAAAGTCATTGTCTTTAGTTCTTCTCGTGACGAAAGTACTGGTGCCAAGCGAGATCCTATTTCTGGAGAGAAATACATGGATTTATACATGGCAGAATACGATGTAAATGGCAATCCAACAAACGTGAAGTCTATCGACACAAAGGGCGTTGTGAACACTACGCAAAACGAAGGGTCAGCCACCTTTGATTCCAAGCGCAAGAATATTTACTTTACCCGATGCCCTAATGCAGAAAAGATGGATTTGGGTTGTGAAATTTGGACTGCTGTTTTTGATGGCGAAGATTTTGATGATCCAGTGAAAATATCACTTACCATTTCAGATACCATATCCGTTGGTCATCCTTGCCTTTCCCCAGATGATCAAATGCTCATTTTTGCCTCTGACATGAAACAAAGTCCCAACGGAGAAAAATCATTCGGTGGACGCGACCTTTGGTATGTAATGTATAACAAACGCGCTAAAGTTTGGGATTCCATACCGCACAACATGGGCCCTATGTTCAATACGGCAGGAAACGAACTTTTTCCGTCAATCGGTCCTAAAGGACAATTGTATTTTGCCTCTGATGGTTTACCAGGTATAGGTGGCCTTGACCTCTTTGTCGCTGAACAAGTCAATGGAGAAAACAAATGGACTGGCGTAAAAAATATGGGATATCCTTTTAACTCCCAAGGTAATGATTACGCTATGGCTGATTTTGATGGAAAATCAGGATTCTTCACCTCTGAACGCAAGACATCTAGTAATCAGGAGTACGCCCCAGATATTTGGAGCTTTATGACACCTCCAAACCTTTTTGATTTACGTGTGACTGTATATGAGTCCGGCAAAAAATCTAAGAAAATTGCAGGCGCAAAAGTATATGTTACAGTTTCTGATGGAACAAGTTGGGAAGGGGTAACCGATTCTAAAGGTAAAATTATCTGGAAAGAACGTCCAGATAAAAAAGGCCGATATATACTTTCAGGTAAAGAATACACCTTAAAGGCAGAAAAAGAGGGTTATTATGAAGACAAAAAAGGGGCTAAAATCTCTACAATGGGCCTCGACCAAAGTCAAAGTTTCCTCATCGAGATGCCGTTATTGCCAGTCGGAGAAATCCGTACTCCAGAAGTGCGTTATGTATTTGACCAATGGGTCTTTATCAATGATGCCTCATGTATGTCTTTAGACTCCTTGAAGTTTCTAGATAGTATGTTGAAGGAATATCCAAATGTAACAATCGATCTATTCTCACATACAGATGCGCGTGGTGGTGATGTGCGCAATCAAGTCCTTTCAGAAAATCGTGCTAAGGCAGTTTACAAACACCTCGTTGAAACATGTGGTATTGATCCTCGTAGAATTCGTCCGGTCGGACGCGGTGAAGAGGAACCTGCAACATGGGTAGATGAATCAGGCAAAACCGTCGTGCTAACAGAAGACTACATCAATCAGTTCAAAAGCACAGACAAAGCAAAGTTTGAAATGCTGCACACGATCAATCGCCGCACTACAGCAAAAATTACCAGTACGACCTTCGATCCGAATACGGCACCACCTGCCAATCCAGAATACCGTAAGTTTAAACAACTTCCAAGATTATAATCATAGAAAGGCGTCGTAAGGCGCCTTTTGTTTTAAGCCATGAGACGACTTCTACAAAAAATTGTTTTCTTCTTTGAATTGCAGTCATTTGGCGTTTGTGAATGGTGGGCACGTCGTTTAGGTATTCGCACAAATAAGGTAAGGCTGGGATTCATCTATTTAAGCTTTATTGGATTAGGCTCTCCTGTTCTGCTCTATCTCATAATGGCATGGATTCTGGAGCACAAGCACTACTTTAAGTTTCAGTCGAAACGCAAACAATCTATTTGGGACTTATGAAAATATTGATTACTGGAAGTAATGGTCTATTGGGCCAAAAACTGATAGATCTTTGTCTTACTGAGCAGTTAGCATTTTTAGCCACTTCAAGTGGACCTAATCGATATTCGGCATGTCCGGAGGATCGTTACGAGTCGCTTGACATCACTGATGAGCAAAACTTGAGAACCATTTTAGAGCGCTATTCGCCAACTCACGTGATTCATACTGCTGCAATGACTAATGTAGATCATTGTGAACTGCGGCCCGAGGCTTGTGATTTAGTCAATAGACAGGCTGTCCAAATGCTGGCCAAGTATTGTTTGAAGTGGAATATACATTTGCAATTGCTTTCAACTGATTTTGTTTTCGATGGTAAGAGTGGCCCTTATTCAGAGGATGACCAGCCAAATCCTTTGAGTGTTTATGCACGTTCAAAAGTAGAGGCAGAAAGAATTTTACAAGGAACAAAGGGTTTAAGTTTCTCTATTGTAAGAACCATCATAGTTTACGGTAAAGGTGAACAGTTGTCAAGATCAAACCTAATTCTATGGGCAAAAGAAGCTTTGCAAGATCAGCAATCACTACAAATAGTTAATGATCAATTTAGAGCACCAACTTGGGCGCCTGATCTGGCCTGGGCTTGTTTGCGTATTTGTCAACTGAAGCAAAACGGGATTTTTCACATCTGCGGTCCAGAAACCCTCTCCATCTACGACATAGTGAGTCGAGTTGCTGCTTTTTATGGGCTTCCACTCACTCATGTTACGCAGTTGAGCAGCGAGTCTTTAAAGCAGCCTGCAAAACGCCCACCGCGCACAGGCTTTAACTTAGATAAGGCCCGTACGGTTTTGGGTTATCAGCCCCATTCGCTCGAGCAAACTTTAGCTCTTATAGACTGATGTCCTATTTTTTGACTATATTCGAACTTACGCTATGACGAATAAAACATCTTCTGGTTGGGGCTCAAGGGTAGGTCTCATTTTAGCAATGGCAGGGAATGCTGTTGGTCTTGGAAATTTCTTAAGATTTCCTGCTCAAGCTATTGAAAATGGTGGTGGAGCTTTTATCATACCCTATTTAATATGTTTTTTACTGATGGGTCTCCCATTATTATTTGTCGAGTGGGGGATGGGCCGCTATGGTGGTCGTTATGGTCAACATTCAACACCCTTTATTTTTGATGTAATGGGTAAATCTCCATATTGGAAATACTTTGGAGTGTTTGGCATCTTTACCAATGTTGCCGTGGCAGCCTTTTATTGCTACTTAGAGTCTTGGGCACTTTCTTGGGCTTATCATTCGGTTTCAGGTACTTTTAACGGCATGACCCAAGCTAATTTGCAAGCGTTTTTTACCAACTATATAGAACTTGGAACGAATCAACCCGTCATTTTTTGGTTGATCTGTCTGGTCTTGAATACCTTGATTTTATCAAGAGGTATTAGTGGCGGGGTAGAAAAAGTTGCGAAAATTGGAATGCCACTTTTGCTTCTATTTGGTTTGATTCTTGCAGTCACAGGCATTACATTAGAAGCATCGCCAGGTGGTGCTATTAATGATGGCTTAGTTGGCTTGAATTATTTATGGTCTCCTGATTTTTCTTCCATATGGAGTTTTAAAGTTTGGGTTGCAGCTGCTGGTCAAATATTTTTTACACTCTCACTAGGTATGGGAAGTATTCATTGCTATGCTTCTTATCTAAATGCAAAAGAAGATATTGCCCTCAATGCAATGGCTGCAGGATGGATGAACGAATTTGTAGAAGTAGTGTTGGGTTCGGCAATTATCATCCCAATTTCAGTAGGATTTCTAGGAATTGAAACAATTTCGCAAATGGTTTCTGGAGGGTCCGGTCTAGGAATCGGTTTTGCTGTGCTTCCTCAATTATTTGGTAGTTGGGGTTGGTTTGGCACCCTATCCGGAGTCATGTGGTTTGGTTTACTATTTTTTGCAGGGGTCACCTCCTCAATGGCAATGGGGACGCCACTAATTGGTTTCATGCGAGATAATTTTTCTTGGAAAGATAGCCATGGCGCTTATTTGTTTGGCTCATTAATTTTCATCTTTGGAATTCCTACGGTTTTATCTCAAGATGCATTTAATGAATATGATTACTGGGCAGGAACGGTTTCTTTGGTATTGTTTGCAATGGTAGAAATCGTCCTTTTTGCTTGGGTATTTGGAATGGATAAGGGCTGGGAAGAAATTACCAGAGGCGCTGATATCAAAGTCCCTTCAATTTTCAAATTCATTATCAAATTTATTTCACCAGTATTCTTGATAATAGTCTTTGTTGGTGCTTTACCTGATATCATAGCGCGTGCTACTGCAGATACATCTTTTTATGGTTGGCTAGGAAGATCCATGCTCCTTTTACTTTTTATTGGAATAGGAGTCTTGGTTTTCATTGCCAAACGCAAACAATTAAAAGTACAAAAATGAGTACAGGGGCCTTATTATTGATGAGCGCAGTTTGGATAACTGTAATTAGTGTTACTGGTTATTTTTTCTATCGCATTTTAACAATGCCAAAGCACGCTGAGCCTGACTCGTTTTCGGAAAATGACATGGAGGTATAATCCGTATTTTTCCGTATAGACAAGCCTTTTTTACACCATATTTGCCAATTATCTTGTGTCCTCAACGTTGGGGATTTCATGAAAAAACCTTTTGTGATATTCTCTAAACGTTTGGAGCGAGGAACGATTCTTTGGCTTTGTATTTGTGTATTTACCATTTTTTTGCCTAGAATTCTGATGTTTTATACTAAACCGAATTTAAGTTATACTTGGCATTATCAAATGGAATACAAAGCACAGAAGGCTTTTCATTCCGAGCAAAAACACCACACTACAAATCGTTCTTACACTCAGTTATGGAAGCGTTGTCATCCATCTTCACTTAGTTTAAATGACTGGCAGAAACTTGGGCTGAGTCCAAAACAAGCTATTTCATTACTGAAATACCGAGATAAATATGGGCTCAATACCTTGGGCCAAATGAAGCGCATCCGTGTATTACCCACTGAACTATTGAATCTTATTTCCGATTCCTTGTTTTTTGAAGCTGCTGAACTCCAAGCTACTCCAAGCTTACCTGAGTCTAGGCCTAATTTAAATGCCAAAACGCAAATCAATGAAAAGCCACCTAGAAAATTAGATCTCAATAGCGCAACTGAGGTCATGATGGTCTCCATACCTGGTCTAGGTAAATACACTGCAGGAAAGATCATAACGTTCCGCAACCGCTTGGGTGGATTTTTATCCATTTCTCAACTTCACGAGATTCCGGGACTATCTCCTGAAGTGATTGGAAAAATAGAACCCTATTTGGAGCTCACAACAGGCATCCAACAAATTGATTTGAATCAAATTTCTTATGAAAAGCTGAAGCAGCACCCATACTTAACCTGGAATCAGGCAAATTCAATTATTAAAATGCGCAATCAAAAAGGATTATTTAGGGCAATTCAAGAGCTCAAAGAATCTGTATTAATTGACGACGAAACATACAAAAAACTATTGCCTTACCTATCTTTGTAATATGACAATTCAAGAACAACTAAAAGCAGTCATTCGAGACGTGCCAGATTTTCCTAAGCCAGGTATACTTTTTAAAGATATATCAACAATTATGTTGAACCCGCAAGTCTCTAATGCAGTGCTTGACCATTTAGTAAATCAATACAAAGATGCAGAGCTGGATGCTATTGCCGGTATTGAGAGTCGTGGATTTCTCTTTGGTTATCCGTTGGCAATGCGCCTTGGCATACCATTTGTGCTCATCCGAAAAGAAGGCAAACTCCCATACAATAAAATCAAACATGCCTACGAATTAGAATATGGTTCCGCTGTCATTGAGATGCATACAGATGCAATTTTACCCGGACAACGCGTACTTATTCACGATGACTTACTTGCAACGGGTGGTTCCGCTGCTGCTGCTGCTCATTTAATTCAGAAAAGTGGTGGTATGGTTTTTGGGTTTGATTTTTTAGTTGCGCTCGATTTTTTAAATGGAGGAGAGGTTCTCGCTCCGTTCAGTGAACGCGTAAATGCAATTATCCATTACTAAATGAACAAGATGAGATCTTAATCCACTATTCCTCTATCCAATCAATCATCAACATCAATCATCAACATGAACACATACTTTACAGATCAACAGCAGTTACTCGCTCAGATGGTGAGGGACTTCGCCGAACGCGAAATTCGACCGAACCTTAAACATTGGGATGAAAATGAAATTTTTCCAGTAGAGGTCATGAAAAAAATGGGTGACTTAGGATTACTTGGTGTTTTTATACCAGAGCAATACGGAGGATCGGGTTTTGGTTACAATGAATACGCTACCATCTTGATGGAGCTCGGTAAGGTTTGTGGAGGGATAGGGCTCAGCGTTGCTGCACACAACTCTCTTTGTTCAGGCCATATCTTTTACCATGGTTCAGAGGATCAAAAGCAGAAGTATTTACCTAAACTAGCAACGGGAGAATGGATTGGCGCATGGGGTCTTACAGAAGCAAATACTGGTTCAGATGCTATGCGCATGAAAACAACCGCTGTTCTAGACGGTGATCATTGGGTGTTAAATGGTTCCAAAAATTGGATTACCCATGGTTTATCTGGAGATGTAGCGGTAGTATTAGTAAGAACAGGTGAATTGTTAGATAGTCGTGGAATCACAGCTTTTATTGTTGAAAAAGGTACGCCCGGGTTTTCTGCCGTTAAAATCAAAGATAAACTAGGCGTTCGAGCAAGCGAAACAGCCGAGCTTATTTTTGACAATGTGCGTGTTCCGCATGAAAACGTTTTAGGTGAGGTAGGTCAGGGTTTTATTCAAGCCATGCAAGTCTTAGATGGAGGTCGTATTTCCATTGCTTCTTTGAGTTGTGGTATAGCTCGAGGGGCATTTGAAGCTGCCGTTAAGTACGCGAAAGAACGAGAACAATTTGGACAGCCAATTGCTCAATTTCAGGCCATAAGTTTTAAATTAGCAGATATGGCTACCCAAATAGAAGCCGCTGAATTACTTACTTTTCAGGCTGCATCTAAGAAAGACACAAAGCAACCAGTCACCAAAGAAGGAGCTTTCGCCAAATATTTTGCATCTGAAGTTGCAGTTAAATGTGGCAACGAAGGTGTTCAAATTATGGGGGGGTATGGATACACAAAAGAATATCCTGCAGAGAAATTCTTGCGTGATTCTAAACTCATGACAATCGGCGAGGGAACATCTGAAATTCAAAAATTGGTTATTTCCAGAGAAATATTAAAATAATTTTTGTAGAATTGAATTTCTCTCGTATCTTTGCGACCCTAAGTCAAAAACAAAGAAATTTAAGCATATGTTGATCATTCCAATTAAAGAAGGCGAAAACATCGAACGCGCATTGAAGAAGTACAAGAAGAAGTACGAAAAAACCAATGTGATGAAACAGTTGCGTGGCCGAAAAGAATTCGTGAAGCCATCTATCTCTCGTCGTCAGGAAGTGATTCGTGCTGCATACAAACAAAGAATGCAAAGTCAGCAATTGTAACCATTTGCTAGCAAATACGTATAAAAAGGAGCTTTGGCTCCTTTTTTTATGCTCCAAGAATTTGAAAATTATTTAAGACAAGAGAAACGCTATTCTGCGCACACCTGTCTTGCCTACATGCAAGACTTACAGCAGTTTTCAGTTTATGCTAATTGCTCAACACTAGCTGATTGGCAAGAACAAAATAGTGCTATTATCCGTGGTTGGATGGTAGCTATGCTTGAAAATGGGATGAGCAAGCGTTCGGTTAATCGAAAATTGGCTGCGCTCCGTACTTTTTTTAAATGGTTAAGAAAAGAGGGAAAACTCAACGAAAATCCTATGACGCGGATTCAAGGCCCTAAAGGAGAAAAACGGCTACCTATTTTTGTAAAGGAAGCAGAGCTTGATGTGCAAAAACTAAATGCCTTATTTCCTACTGATTTTGAAGGTTTGCGCAATCAATTGATAATAGAGCTTTTCTATCAGACTGGGATGCGTTTAACAGAGCTCATTGAACTCAAAGAAGCTGCCATCAATTCACAACATATTAAAGTATTAGGAAAGCGCAACAAAGAGCGCCTTATACCTATATCCACAGAGCTTTATCAAAAAATCAATCATTATCGGTCGGCTAAAAGTGCACTCGGGCTCACTCATCCAAATTTATTGCTTCGTCCAAATGGTAAGGCGTTGTACCCTCAGTTGGTTTACCGCATGGTTAAGGTGGTTATAGGTACTTTAAGTGGTGTTGAGAAACGCAGTCCTCATGTACTCCGGCACACCTTCGCTACACATATGCTCAATAATGGGGCTGGTCTTGAAACCCTAAAAGATCTACTTGGGCATGCAAATTTATCGGCAACACAGGTTTATACTCACAATTCTTTTGCTCAATTGCGCAAAGCTTATGGAAGTGCTCATCCTAGGGCAGTTAAATCATAGTAAAATAATAGGCTAAGCGTTGAATTTGCCTATCTTTGCCGCACAATTTAGAACTATGAATTTAGCAGCAGTTGGAAGTGTAGCATTTGACGCAATTGAAACACCCTTTGGGAAAACAGATAAAATCGTTGGGGGTGCGGGCACCTATATCGCTCTTGCCTCTTCTTTCTTTGTCACAAAACAAAGTCTCATATCCGTTGTAGGTGGAGATTTTCCGAAGGAATTCCTCGACTTATTAGCAGCAAAAGGAGTTGATACTAGCGGAGTTGAAATCAAGCATAACGAAAAAACCTTTTTCTGGTCAGGACGCTATCATACGGATATGAATTCCCGTGATACCCTTGTAACAGAACTTAACGTCTTAGGTGAATTTCAGCCAATTGTGCCAGAACACGCGCGAAGTACAGATTTTCTAATGCTTGGAAACCTAAGCCCGTCTGTTCAACTTTCAGTAATTCAGCAAATGAAGGTGCGTCCAAAACTAATCGCAATGGACACCATGAATTTTTGGATGGATATTGCTTTAGCTGAACTTCAAGAAACACTGAAGCATATTGATGTATTAATTATCAATGATGAAGAAGCCCGTCAACTTTCTGGGGTATACTCTCTGAGAAAAGCAGCAGCTATTATTCGTGAAATGGGACCAAAAATCCTCATTATTAAAAAAGGTGAGCACGGAGCCTTGTTATTCCATGAGGCGAATGTTTTTTATGCGCCTGCCTTACCTTTAGAAGAAGTATTTGACCCAACTGGCGCTGGTGATACCTTTGCCGGCGGATTCATGGGCTATTTAGCCGCTGCGAGCCAAATTGACTTTGAAACCATGAAGCGAGCTATCATTGCTGGTTCAGCTTTAGCATCTTTTTGTGTGGAGAAATTTGGAACACAACGTTTGCTAGAAATCAATCATAATGACTTACAAAAGCGCATGCAAGAATTCGTCGCTTTATCTACTTTTCAATTAGAAGCCTAATGGAACTACAGCACTATACCGATCAAATCTTGGCCTTGAGCCAACAAGAAGATCTTCTTCAGCTTGGCCGTACGGCAAGTGAGCACAAACAGCATTTTGAGGACTTACTAATCGAGCTGGAAAGACAAGAGCAAGTCAAGCGATTAGAAGCTGCTGATCAAGGAAAAACCTATGAAGAAATAGATTATAGGCCGCAAAAAGAAGCTTTTTTTGAAGCGTATCAATCCTTTGTAGCTAAGCGTAAGGCTCAGCAACAACTGCAGCAAACTCTTGAGGCGCAAAACCTCAGGCTTAAGAAAGATTTGATTACACGTCTCAAAGAAGTCATAGATAACGAAGAGAAAATTGGCACGGCTTTCCAAGCATACAAAGAGATTCACGAAACTTGGAAAAAAATAGGTGCTATTCCTCGAGAACAACGCGAGGCAATTCAAAAAGAATATTCGCGTTTGCTTGAAATCTTTTTTTACAATATCAAAATATACAAAGAACTCAAGGAGCACGATTACCGCCGAAATAAACAACTGAAAGAGGATCTGATATTCAAACTTAAGCAATTGCGGGTTGCATCTTTAGAGCAACGTGATTTAGAAGCACAATTACATGCGCTTCAAGATGAATGGGAGGAAATTGGACCTGTTCAAAATGAAGATTGGGAGCTGATGAAGACGGCATACTGGGAAGCCGTCCGCGGAATTTATGATAAGATAAATGAGCATTATGAAGCTCAAAGACAAGTTTTGAAAGCAAATATTGACGCTAAAAAAGAACTTGTCAATCAACTATCCATTCGGCTCCAAGAAGTAGCGCAATGGTCTAACTTCAAACACTGGGAGACACAAACCGCATTTGTCCTTGATTTACAAGCC
>JAURNL010000039.1 GCA_030830205.1 Crocinitomicaceae bacterium
ACAACTTGAGGTCTTACGTCAAAATGTTGATCACGCCAAAAGAACTTCTTTTGGTCAGCGCTACCAATTTGCCTCTTTACTACAGAAGTCAGATCTTGTTTCCCGCTATCAACAAAGTGTCCCAATAACTGAGTACGATGCCTTTTATTCAGAATGGCTTCACCAGGCTATAAATGGCAAAAAAGATACCATTTGGCCTGGCCGAATTAAGTATTTTGCATTATCATCTGGAACAACTGGAGCGCCTAGTAAAAGAATTCCTGTTACCACGGAAATGATTCGATCTTTTCAAAAGGTATCCCTGAGACAATTTTCCATTCTACACGAATTAAACCTATCAGATGCTTTCTATAGCGCTAAGGTATTAGCTGTTGGGGGCTCAACAAAACTCAAAAAAATAGACCAATACTACGAAGGCGACTTAAGTGGAATTCTCAAAAAACACACCTCTCTTATTGCCGCACCATTCACCAAACCAACAAAGAAAATTACTCATTTAAAAGATTGGAAAGCAAAGTTACCGCTAATGGTGAAGGAAGCACCCAAATGGGATATTGGCATTATGGCCGGAATACCTAGTTGGTGCATCTTATTACTAGAAGAAATTGTTAAATTTTATAAACTAGAAAACATCCATCAGATATGGCCTAATTTCCAGGTTTATGTCCATGGTGGTGTTTATGTAGATCCTTTTATCGAGCGCCTACAAAAAGTTTCTGGTAAGCCCATCGTCTTATTGGATACTTACTTAGCAAGTGAAGGATATTTTGCATACCAAACAAGTCCAAAAAAGCAGGGAATGACCTTGCTGATGAATAACAGCATTTTCTTTGAATTCGTTCCTTTTAATACTGAATATTTTACAGAATCAGGCGAACTAAGAAACCACTATAAAGCTTTCACGATTAGTGAAGTTAAACCCGATGTTGACTATGCATTAGTCATCAGCACTAACGCAGGGCTTTGGCGTTACATGATTGGTGATCTAGTTCGTTTTATTGACACGGCAACACATGAAATTATTATTGCGGGTCGCATCAAACAGTTTTTAAGTTTGTGTGGTGAACACTTATCCCTAGATAATATCAATCAGGCATTGAAAAGCGTATGCGGTCAATTTAACCTTTCCATTTCAGAATACACATTACATGCCGACGAGCTGAGCCAACAACATTGTTGGTACATCGGCTGTGATAACCAAAAAGCGAACAGTGACATTATTGAGCACATTGATGCCGCGCTACAAGAGGTAAATGATGACTATGCATACGTTCGAAAACACAGTATGCCCATGCCTACACTAAAGGTGCTTCCGACTGCTGTCTTTTATCAATACTTAGAATGTATTGGTAAATTGGGTGCGCAAAACAAAATGCCAAGGGTAATGAACAAACAACAAGCAAAAGAATGGTTAGACTTTCTTAACGCAAACGACTACCTTTAAAAGCAGATTTTTTAAGAAAAGTATAAGCTAAATTGAGCTCTACTGAATGTCTATAAACTGCAGAGGCAGCACCCAAATCTGCATCGTATGAAACACCAAAGTCAAATGCACCAAGATCAAGTGAAATGTACGGTGCAATTGCTGCTGTTGATCGAAAATAAAGTCCAGTGCTCAGATACCTCGTGCTCACTTCATTTGTAACTTGAGAACTGCCGCGTAATTTCATGCGATAAATAGCACCGAGCATAGTCTCATTGTGCCCCCCTTGACGCAAGTGAGTTAAAGAAAATTGAAGTGACGAAATTTCATTAAGACCCTTTGTAAAGCATGCATAAGCAACCGCCTTTTGATACAACCTATCCGAAGAAAGGGTATTATATTGAAGCCGCGGGCGGTTCACATGTTGCAATGCAAAACCAGTTTGAAGAGACCATTGTCCGTCTCGTAGCTCACCACGTTGATTTGGCTCAAAACGGTATGCCATACCCAAGCTTGCATCTACAAAAGCAAAATTTACAAAATCGTTCTCCTCACCTGAATAAACACTGGGATCTAAAGTGGTTCCATTCCACTGAGAATAATAGAGTAGGTTGGAAAAATCTGCGCTTCGTTGTTGAATAGCCGTCTGGATGCCGGCGTCCAACCAATGCCCTTTTGCCAAAGGAATATGACCACTTGCTGTAAGTCCAAAAGACTTCTGACTCATGCGAGAATCTCCTCCTACATCGTTACTAAAAGAAGCCCCGATTCCTGCATACGCTCGTTCAGACTTTCGCGCACGGCCAGGGGTGAATTCTGCCATGCCATAGCTGGTTAAAAATTGGGTGCCTGAGCCAATCCATTGGTTTCGGTTCAACATTGTTATTCTCTCGAATCCTTTATAGGCACCAACAAACGCTGGATTTAGGAACGGCATGCTTCTATCAGCTTGTGTAAGATGAAAGTCTTGTGCCCAAATATTTACAGTGAAATTGCACGAAATAGACAAGCCCAATATGATAGCAAAAAGAAAGTGCTGTTGTCGCATCGCTTATCGAATTAAAGTGATGTTCCCAGTGAACTTCTTGGTACTACCATTTTCAAAGGTGACGTCACATACATAGGCATAAACACCACTGTTACAAGGTTTTCCTTTGTGACTTCCATCCCACTTGAATTGTTTGTTAGTAGAAGAAAACATCAGGTTGCCCCATCTATCTACCACTTTGAAGTTAATGGCTGCAACATCCTTACCTGCGATAATTTGGTATACCTCATTAAGTCCATTGCCAACGCCATTCGGTGAGAAAGCAGTAGGAAAGAAAATTCCTGTGGCACATTCAGGGCTGCTGCCATCTGGATCACAAGGATCAAGTGGGTTAGTACCATTTGCCACTTCTGTACCGTCACTAATACCATCTCCATCGGTGTCTGGATTCAGTGGGTTGGTGCCAAGTACCGCTTCTTGCGCATCGGTAAGTCCATCAAAATCGGTGTCAATTTGACAACCAGGGAGGGTGTCATCAGGATCGCAAGGGTTTAGTGGGTCTGAACCATTTGTGACCTCAGCCCCATCATTTAAGCCATCGCCATCTGTGTCTGGATTAGTAGGGCTAGTTCCTGCAGTGTTTTCCTGACTATTGGTAAGGCCGTCTCCATCTTGATCGCATGGCCCCGCATTTACATCTGGAATACAAGGGTTGTTGTTATCAGGATCAAGTTCATCCATGATGCCATCACCATCGGTGTCAATAATTGAAGATTCTAAGGCATCGATGATGCCATCGCCATCTGTATCAGTTGGAGCGCCCACATTACCAATCTCATCGCAGTCGTTTTCGCCATCGCCGTCAGTATCTGGGTTGTTCGGATCTGTACCTAATAAATTCTCGTCAACATTTAAACATCCATCGCCATCTAAGTCTGGGACATCAGGTACGAATACAGCAACGATTGTTTCTGGACCATTGATATTAATGAAATTTGAATCTAATGTATTGGCGAGTCCCATTGGGCCCGTTGTAACAGTCCAATGGCTGAACATAAATCCAGGATTTGCTTTTGCAATTACATTTGTTTGAATACCTCCAAAATAATCGGTTGTCCAAGGATAATTTGGAGGGTAAATTGAATTGACTTTGATTTCACCTGCGCCTGCAGGTGTAACATCAAAAGTAGTGGCAAAGGGTCCTGTTAATTGATAGCAATCAATTAACCCTTGTGTTAGCGCTAAGCACCTGGCGTTGATGTAATTTTTTAAGTTTTGAACATTATTCTGCCATGTAGTCATTGATCCACCCCACTTTGCTATTTGAGCTGGCATTTCAGGCTCTATCTCCGCTAACATTGAATCCAATAATGGAATCATAAAGGCGCAAGAAAGTTTTGTGTTTAATAAGTCAACATAGCGTGCAATGTAATATTGTTCAACGATTGGATTCTCATTAATCAATTTCTGTAAGATGGAAGTATGCCCTTGTCCTCCAGGATTTGGCAAATTTTCTACATTACAGGGGTCTGCTGAAGGAAGGGTGCTTGGGACACCAGTATAATTGATATAGTGTCCAAAGGTTGCATCTAAATCCCATAATACATAACCCCATTTTTTATGATCTCCATTTGTATCGAGACCTCTCCACCAAGCAGTATTCCAATTAAGCCAATCGGTGGTGACCGTAACAGAATTGAGCACGAAATAATCTACTAATGACTTCCAACTAAATAGGCTATCGACATAAGCAAAATTGGTAGGGTTACCCATGTTGTTGGTAGCCACATAATTTTTTAAACTATTCCAGGCCGGAGTTGCGTTTGGAGCACCATATTCTTGCCAAGTACCTCCCCACGTTTTCAAGTAGTATAAATCGTATTTTCCTTGGTCGTAGTATTCGTCAGTAAAGTCATGATCATCTGCTTTTTCTCTTATTTCATATACTCCCCAATAATTGCCGTTTAAGTAAAGGATACATGGTCTCCAGGTTCTTTCATCAAGTTTAAGATCCGCTCTATCAGAAAGCGTGTGAACGTATGCATCCCTGATGTGTGCGCCTCCATTTGAAAATGGATAGTTGTCATTTGCAGCTGGTTTCAAGATTAGCCTTTGGTATCTGTCTCTTGTCCGCTCTGGAAAAATAAGATGTTCAAGATCCCCATTATGGCCATATTGATCTCGACATACAAAGTCAAATCCACGCTGTTGATATGCCCATGAATCATTACCATGCTTATTGAAATCACCTTCAGATTCATCTTTGAATGTTCCATCTTGCTCAAAAAGTTCAAAAGCACCAATTCGATTTGGTGGATTTTGACTACCATTTGCTACAAGTGAATAAACACCTTGGCTACAAACTGAAACAACAGGAATACTGTGGTTTACATCGATAAAATAGGTGTTGGTTTCAATAAACGAGAAAAGCGTTGTGCCAAAAGCTGCTGCTCTAAGTACTTTAGTGGATGGTATATTGATTGGTCCGCTGTAAACTGTAGAGCTTGCTGTTGGGTCTGAGCCGTCTAAGGTGTAACGGATTGTTGCTGTTGGATCTGCACAAGTGATAGAGACCGTTTGAGCCCCTGAGTAAAATCCTGGAGCTAAACTAAATACTGGTTTAGGAGGGTAAAAATTTACGCCGCCAGTATTGTTGGAGTTGGGAGTTGGAGTTGTAAATAATTTGAAATCAATAGCTCCGTTGCTAGAACGTCCAACTGAATGATTAGATTTAGTGAGATGGACAATCTTAAAAGAGTCTACAACTACGGCAAGTGGATTCGAGAGGATGATCCAATCTCCACCTGTTTGAGATAAATTAAAATTTGGATGGTACTGGTTGCCTGAGACTAAATCTCGCTTGGAACAAAAGACCATCTTGAAACCATTTGGATTAATACTTCCACTTGGGATTTGCCATTTTGTTAGGTTGGAAGCCTTATCAGACAAATACCAACCCGTTAGATCCACAGAGGCAGCCGTTGTGTTGTATAATTCAATCCAATCTTCTCTTTCTCCGAATGCGTCTGTAGGACCAGTAACATTAGAACAGGAATATTCATTAATGACGACCTGCGAAAAAATAAGGAAAGGGAAGCAAATAAGGAAAGAGAGTAGTAAGTGTTTCATTTAGCCGAGTTTAGCATCACCAATATTAGTGAAATATCAATTTTTATCCAAACTATCAGACGTAAGAAGCTACGAAAAGTTGTTTTTTTATTAACATTGTCAAAAAAAAGAAATGAAAAGACTATCCTCAGTTATAGCCATTGTTATTTTGGCATTGAGCATTGCGGGCTGTAAGAAATATGAAGGCCAAGGTGGAAGAAGTAAAATAACCGGAAAGCTAACTATCAATGAAAAGCTATATATCAATGGCACACTTTCTCAAACCGTGAGTTATGCTGGTGCTACAGAAGATGTTTATATTGTTTATGGTAATCAAGATAGCGTTTTTGACGATAAAATAGAGTGTAGTCATGATGGCTCATTTAGTTTTGATTACTTATTTCCAGGTACTTACACTGTTTTTGCATACAATGAAATATTCCATACTGGCAATTCAGTTACCAATAATGACGACGACTACTACACCAAAGAGCCTGTCAAATTCACCGTTGAGATAGGGAAAAATGAAACAGTAGACCTAGGTGAAATCATCGTTCTGAGGTAATTCATTATGCGTACACTTATATTAAGTTTATTGCTTATTCCTCTTGTTGGATGGAGTCAGAATAGCACAGTTTTTCAGGTTTGGAATGAGGTTGGCTTTGGATATAAAATCAATAAAAAGCAAAGTTTGGGGTTCGACCTGAGCACTAGACACGATGCGAATGGTTTACAAACCGTATTTCCTCAGGTTTCCTACAAGTATAAACTCAGCAAATTGATCCGTCCATCTATCGATTACCGTTACATAGGCCGAGTAACCGACGAAGGAAATTTTACATTCCAACATAGAATCAATGCGAATGTACAACTGAATTATAAAATCGAACGATTCCAATTAGGCTTAAAAGGGAGATATCAATTTACAACCAGTAGAATTGCCGAAAACTTTGAGCCCGAATTCGATGAGGCTTTTCGGTTCAAACCAAGCGTTTCCTATGACATTAAAAAATCCATTCTCATTCCAACTGCTTCCCTCGAATTCTTTACCGGACCAATGAATGGCCAACAAGGATATCATCTAAACCGCCTCCGTTGGAGGGCTGGAATCGCCTTTGAATGGGATGGGCCGCATTCATTTGAACTCGCTTATCAATACGATCAACGGATCAATAGTCCAGGTGCCTTGAACCGAGCCATTTTGAATTTATCTTATAGCTATAGCATCAAAAATAACAACTCCAAGAAGAAGGACTCTAAACAACGCAACACCAAATTTTTATAAATTAATCGGTGTAGGAATCAGCAGCTAAGCGATCTATGACAACTTGTAAGTTCTCTTGTTTCTTTTTTTGACGAGATTCTATTGCTGTTGTTGTAAAATATTGGTGCTGCTTAAGGAAATTTACTTGAATGACATCCCATTCCTTTCTAGACTTTATCTTACCCATTTCTGTAAGCTCTTTTCTGAGATTATCCGCAATTTGCTCAAAGTCGTCACGCCCTAAGTAATCGAGGTCGGCATCGCAGATAATTTCTTGAAGGTTATTAATGGGTTTGTGTGGGATTTCAGTAGCATGAATTAGTTCCACAATAGTTTTGACGTGTTGTTCTGTATAACCGTATTTTGGAAGGATTTCTTTTGCCATTTGAGCTCCAATTGCCTCATTATGGTCATATTGATGGATAAATCCTGCATCATGAAAGATGGCAGCTGTCTTCAATAAGAAAAGCCCTTCGTCAGTAACACCCTCGAGTAATGCAATGCGCTCAACAGATTTTACTACATCTCTTGTATGATTGATTGAATGGTAATATAAACTCGGAGATAAACTTTTTTTGAGGATACCCATAACATGATGCTCGGTCTTGTAGTACTTGATCGAACTATAGTGATGTAGTTTTTTAATTTCCTCAAACCGTGAGTTTGGAATGAGTCCTTCGCCGTTTACCGATAATTCTGGTTTGATCCGCTGAACCACATACATTTCAACCTTCGTACGTGATTTAGTCAGTGCTTTACCCTTATAATCACATTCAAAATAGGGTTCGATATGTTGAAAAGTATTGCCAGTTATGGTTACTTTTCCAGGCTCACCAAGCATTTCCATTCGCTGAGCAAGATTGACAGACGATCCCCAAACATCATAGGCTAAACGAATGTTGCCAATTATCCCTGCAATTACAGGACCAGTATTGATCCCTAGCCTAATCTCCCAATAATCTTCGTGATCTGCAATAGCTTCGTACTTAAGCTTGTCCATAAAGGCTTGAATCTGCAGCGCTGCGCAACAAGCATCTATAGGATTTGTGGAATTCTCAACAGGTACGCCACCAGCACACATATAAGCATCTCCAATCGTTTTGATTTTCTCCAGATTATTTGCCAAAATAATTTCGTCAAACTTCTGAAATAAAATATCTAATTTGGAAACAATCCGGCTCGGAGCCATAGATTCAGAGATACGCGTAAAGCCAACGACATCTGTAAACATGATAGAAACCTGCTGAAAAGCTTGGGCTTTTACTTTGCCATTGCGCTTGAGTTCTATCACTACCTGAGAAGGAAGGGTGTTGAGTAACCACTGCTCAGTACGGTCTTTTTCGCGTTGTAAGAGCAATTGTTGCTCATCTACTTTGAACTTCTCTAGTTCAAGCAGACGTTTCTGTTCTTCAATTTTAGTCTTTTGAAGGCGAATCTCTTTGGTTCGCTCTGCAATTTTTACTTCTAATCTTACTTGGTTTCTGCGTGAGGTTTCAATTCTCCGACGGATAAAAATAAAAATCAATAAAAACAAAAGGGTGGCCACCAATATTGATAGCCACCACGATTGAAAAATAAATAAACTAAGAGGCATCAGAACCTAAAAAACCAACTCGCCATTGGGAAAGGAAATGAATTACTTGATGTAATAATGCCTGCTAGGCTTATTTGAAAGGCTTTTGCTTCACTTCTTTGAAAACGCATTCCAGGCATGATTACCAATACATTTTGTGCGCTAGTCCCTGTAGTAATACTTTGATCCCACTCGCTAACAACAATTTGCTGTAAATTGCCATTGGCATCGTATTGTTGGTCTATGGTTTGATTCACTTGTGAAGTGGTCCAAGTCTCTGAACCCATAATGTACATACAATCATAAATAAAACTCGCTTTTTTTCCCACCTTTGCTTGACCTGCAAGACCAATTATAGGTGCTGCATACGTGGATTTATTTACTCCTTTGTAAGTATCATCTCTTGGAATTTCAGGCCACCAGTTATTTTCGGCTAAATAGGTGCCAGGGACATAAACTGTAGGACCCCAATTATAATTATTTCCAGGATTAAAATATCCGTAACCCACTGATAATGTGGCGTTATTTCGACGATCTCCATAAGTTATCATTCCCCAATGCAAACCACCAAATCCTTTACCTTGATTGATATAACCTGATGTGCCTAGTAATGTACCAACTCCGTAATTGATTTTTGGATTGGATGTTCCGCGTGTATACTTGAGCGCAAGAGCTAGGGGTGAACCAATCCAAGTAGACATAACGCCAACAGAAAAATCTTTATGTACAGCGAAATGTACTTCTGGACCATATAAATTGACCATGGCATAATTCTCTCCTTTCTTAATCGGAAAGCAGTTGGTGGTAAATTGATATCGGGTTGTGAATACGCCCGCTGTATTAACCTCTCCTTTTGCCACATCCTCAAGATAATCAATTGGACGCAATGACTTAATATCACTTTTAGGGATATAAATTTTTCCTAATGACTGCGTCTGTAAGAGTACCTCTCGACCATCATCGGCGAGGATGAGCCCAACATATTCATTGCCATCAAATTTTATGATGAGATATTTAGTTGTGTCAGAACTAGGATTTTCAGTAGCAGGTACCTGAGCGTAAACAGCTGTGCTTACTATGGTCAGAAGGAATACTGTTATTGTTTTACAGATGAAATTTTTCATGGAACAAATTTAACTTACTTTTTTACGTAAATCTAATGAGAACGTTACACTTGACCTAAAAACTTGCTATCATGTCAAATAATAACATTGCCTAATAATACCTCCCTGGGCTCGTTGTTTTGTTGATTGGTTGCTTGCTTTTTTGCACATTGAAACCCATATTAACACCTACAAAACCTCCGCCTTTTTGTGAGCTATAGAAAAGGTTAACTGGTATATTTAAAGAGCCCGCTTGGAAAGTTCTACCAAAGGCAATCAAAAAGGAAGTAGCTAATTTTTTTGAACCGTTTTTATCGAAGTGCTCCGTAAATCCTTGGTAGGGTTCCATTATTGTTTCGCCTGTATTAACATTAACTTTACCACCAGATGCAATCCATTGACTCTGTGTGTAGTACGCTCCTTCAGGACCATATTCTGCATCTAAGTCTAAAAAGCCTTTAGATGTTGATTTAATTCCAAATCGAGGTCCAAATGCAAATTCCCAATTAGATTTTCCGAAACGGAAGCCATTGAGTAATGAAATTGATGGGATAAAATTGCTTTGCTCCAAACCGGATATATTGAATATTCCTTCTACCAAGGCAGAAAAATTCTCAGTACCCACATATTGGCCTTCAATTTGATATCCAATCATGGAGGTAAAAGGTTGAATACCTAAGCCACCGTAAATTTCTTGACGCGTTGCGAATTCAGCCACATCTCCAGTCATTGCCGCAAATCCAATTCGCGGTCCAGAATTATTGATTTTCCCAATGTTGTTGGAGGTAATTACTTCATTTTTGAAGGCCAGTCGATCCGCAATAACTTTGTCTATTGTTAGCCCGTGAAGTTCAGCTAATACAATTTCAATCATGCGTTGGATTTCTGATTCTTGATTGTCAAATTCTCTAACAGCAGATTTAAAAAGACTTTGAGACCGAACATCGATGATCTTAACAGTAACAACAATTTTGTTACCCAATCCATCTATAGATCCAGACATCACGTAATCTACTTTGAGCTCCTCGCCTAATTTTGATAAACAAGTTTGACCATAGCAGCCAACTTTATACTCATCTTTTGTTCTAATGATTTCATTCATATCGAACTCATCGTAAACTCTATACTTATTCATTTTGACCAATTCGAGGCGCATCATTTTTGCCACTGATTCAGGCTTTACTGTTAAAGAATTAACATTGGGATTAGACACTGCAATAGTGTTACTGGGTTGAGCAAAATAACTAGTCATACCACTAAAGAAAATGGCCACTAATACTGATTGTAATTTTTTTGTTTTCATAACATTCAATTTGATACTACAAAGGTGGGATAAGTCACCTAACAAATAAAACTGATTTTCGGAGCCTTGAAAACTTGAGTTGCGAAAAACGCAAGTTTAGGAATTCAACTCCAGGTCTGACTCGATTTTTTTACGAAATATTCCAATGGTTTTTTCAAACTCAACAAAGAAATTATTGCGCTCTCTTTCATTAACAACACTGATTAAACTTGAATTAGCAAGTTGCTTGTCAATGACCTGTTTGGCATCTTGCACATATTGCACATCCGTGGTTTGCAAGTAATTCATGATATTGTGAGAAAGAAAAAGGCCCTGTTTGTCCTTGCTTTCGTAATAAAATGCAGAGTCCGCATTGATGGTTTCATTTAGGTACATTTCAAAATGGTTGCCTGATGAAGGGACTTGTGTACCATAAATAAACTTTTTACCGTGATCAGCTTGCTCGCGTAAATGAGCAGAAAACATCAAAAGGCGGTCACACAAAAACAGCGCATATGTTGGATCCTCGAATTGATTTGATTTGTAGTAATAATGTATTTGCCGCAAGAAACCGCGCATAAGCTCGGGATCAAAAATTTCTACCGAAGGGATAGTGTTGTAAGAGTGTAAAATAGATTTTCCAAGTTCAAAAGCTCTATCAGACGTTTTTTCATGTCTAAAAAGAACATTTTTATAATCTGGGATTTGCAAGTGTGTTTTGGCCCAAAAAAACAATTTAAACCTTACCAATTGAGGAAAATTTAGCAATTGGAAGAAGTGAGTATTGTTGATGGTAAGCATTATTTTAGGTTCTTCTAAATGTCTGAGTCGCTCAAATGCATCTAATATTCCTTCGAGGTAGGACTCCAAAGAAAAATCATAGGCGTTTAGGGGGGTATACCTGAAAATTACATTTGTTTTTTGCTGTAAAATAAGCGCATCAAAAGAGATATCAAAAGTTTTACAAAGCCTTTTAAGTTCATCAATTGTTAATGCTGTTTCATTACGCATGCGGCGGTAAGCAGCATCTGTGGAGATGTGTAGGGTTTCACTCAAAACATGACCTAAAGCATCTCCAGGCTTCAATTTTGCCTTAATAAGTTGCAATAATTGGTCTTGAACCGTTTCCATCATTTATTAAAAATTAATCATTTATGTAAATTCTTTGAACCCTTGGTGAGATACTTGTAAGAATTTCATAGGGGATGGTCTGCGCCTGTATTGCAAAAGTATTCAAAGATTGATGCGTACCGATAATTTCTACTTCCGCATCAAAACGTGCTTTCGGAGCAAGAACCATGATCATATCCATACATACTCTTCCAACCGTAGGGCAGTAAATACCGTCAATGTAAACGCCGCCTTTTCCATTACCTAAATTACGATTAAATCCATCGGCATAACCAACCGGAATAATTGCGATTTGTGAGGTTTCCTGGATTGTTTCTGAACAACCATATCCGATGTATTCTCCTTTATCGATTTGCTTTAGCTGAGAGATGAGACTTGTCCAAGAAATTACTGGCTTGAGTTTGGCCTCAAATATTGAATCATTGTTGAATCCAAAAAGGCCAATTCCCAGACGAACCATATCGAATTGAGCACTAGGAAAATGAGCAGCTCCTTCAGAATTTAATAAATGCTTAAGAAAAGTATATGAAAGACCCGCTTCTAAGCGATTACATAATTCCTCAAAACAAGAAATCTGTTTGGTGTTCATTGGATGAGTTGGCTCATCAGCACAAGCCATGTGGCTAAAGACACTTTTAACGAACACTTCAGGCTGTGCGCTAAGGGTTTGTAACAGTTGATCGGTTTGGTCAGGCATAAAACCCAAACGATGCATGCCTGTATCGAACTTGATATGTATCGGATAATTGGTAATTTGGGCAGCGATCAGCGTCCTAATAAAAGCATCTAAATGTGATGGGCTGTAAATGGCTGGCTCGAGTTGATAAGCAATACAACTCTCAAAACCACCGGGCTCTGCATTCATAACCAAAATAGGAATATCTATTCCAGCTTGACGAAGTAAGACACCTTCATCTGCATAAGCTACACCAAAATAATTAACACCGCTCATTTGGAGCTGCTTAGCAATTTGATCCAAGCCAGCTCCATATGCCTGTGCTTTTACCATGGCCAGTATACGTGTGGTTGGAGCCAAACTTTTCTGATACTGGCGCAGATTGTGTTGAAGAGCTGAGAGGTCATACCTCACCACGGTACTATGGGATTTACGCTTCCACTTAGCTAGAAGACCTTCTGCAAGCGTGTGATGGTTACCTTTGATCAACACTACATGGTTTGTAATATCGGGAAGCAAGTCTGGAATTGAGGTCCAAATGTAATAGTTGTGAATGCCGAAAGACTCCAATAAGTCAATAATAACTTCTTTTAGCTGTACTTGGGCTTCAGCAAGCACGCAGCACACCAACATAGGTTGCTGCTGTGCAAAAGACTTCAAGAATGCAAGTGATCCTTCAAAAGCGAGCAAATCCAAACTATATGAATCATTGATAAGCGTTGATCCATGAATACCCTCAAAAGTTTCTAAACGATTAGCCAGTTTTGGCAACTGAGAAACCGCCGTTATATCAACTTTTCCAAATTGAAGTGCACAAGCAACTGCCACTTTTGCGTTGTGCAAACGCACGGGATCTTTAAAAGGAATCTGATCCATGTATACGGCAATTTCAGTCGAAGTTTTGCCATCTATTAGATCTCCATTTAGTTCCCATTGGCTGTCGGTCGAAAGTAAGTGTAGTGCTTGTTGAAAAGCGGCTTGTGAAATAAATTCATGTCGATATGCCGCTTTTGTGGTAGTCAAAACCACATAATCGGGAGCAATCATGGCTTGTAACTTTTCCATTTCTCCTGATTTGCTAACCCCAGCTTCAATAAGAGCTAAATCACCCTCGAGTGGAAGCTCCAACAAAGAGAGCGCAACTCCAAGTTGAGAATTGTAACTCTTGGGGCTGCGATGCACCTTTAGTTGCGTTGCCAATAGATGGTAGATCCATTCTTTAACGGTAGTTTTCCCAATTGCTCCAGTAATCGCTAAAATCGGATATTTGATCCGTTTGCGATGAAAAGAAGCAAGTTTTTGAAGTGCGGATAGTGTATCCTCCACAAAATAATAATGCGCATTGTCATGCAATATCTCAGGTCGTCTATCAAGGACAAAACTGCGTATACCTTTATCATAGGCTTCCTGGATATAATCAAATCCTTTCCGCTTTGGTCCGTGCAGAGCAAAGAAAACTACTCCCTCAGTTTGAAAAATTTTGCGTGTATCAAATATAACCTCTTGTAGGGGTGCTGACATAGGCTCCCCTGCAAAGTTTGCAGAGCAAATTTGAATCAATTGGGAGTGTGTCAGGTTGAGTTTCATGAATGCGCTTTTTGGTAACAGCCACGACAAAGCGGTTGATACTTTTCTACGGCACCTACCAATACTTGTTCGGTTTGAGAAACAGTGCGATGCGAGAATTGTGCCAATTTGCCGCATTGCACGCAAACCGCATGGACCTTACTCACATACTCCGCTACAGCCATGAGCTGTGGCATTGGGCCAAATGGTAGGCCTTTATAATCCATATCGAGACCTGCAATGATGACTCGTGCCCCTTTATTCGCTAGCTCCATACAAACTTGGACTATGTCTTTATCAAAAAATTGTGCTTCATCAATAGCTACAATTTGCTGGCCTGACCAAATATGGAGAATGTCAATAGATGCAGCAATGCGTTTAGCCTCCCAACTTTGCCCTTGATGACTCACCACGGCCTCTGTAGCATAGCGATCATCGATGAAAGGTTTAAAGAGTAAGATACTTTGCTTGGCGAAATCTGCTCGCCTCAATCTGCGGATTAGCTCTTCGGTTTTTCCAGAGAACATAGAACCACAAATTACCTCAATCCAACCTTGTTGACCGCTTTCTTTAGTAAATTGTTCTAAAAACATAGTGCTGTTGAATGAGATTATGAAATGTTTCCTAATTTTGATTCGGTAGTGCATAAGACTGCCGATTGCACGAAATTAATAAGTTATAAGCAATGTCAGAAAAAAGTACCTCTCTAATGATCAAAACAATTCTTGGTCACCTACAAAATGGTGTTGAAAAACTAGAATCTGGACAACTCAGTCCGGAAGATATGGAATTATTAGTAGAGGATGCCAAAGAACTCTATGAGCGAATGGTCATATTGCGCTATAAAATTTATGAAACCAATGTCTTGGGCGTCAAAGAACCAGTAATCACTGCTAGTATTCGACATACTGAAATTGAAACACCAATAGATCTTTTTGGAGTCGTAGACGAACCTAAACAAGAACCTGAATTTGAAATCAATTATTCTAACGATCTTTCAAACGAAAGCTCAACGGAAGCAGACGAACATTCAATTATAGAGGAAGAGGAAGAAGATTTCTCAGCCGATGAAGATCAATCTGATGAAGAGATTGAAACACGTCAAGAAGCTGCAATCAAAGAAGAGGTCGTTGAGGAAGATGCCGTTGAGGAAGATTCCGTTGAAGAAGAGGTCGTAGAGGAAGAGGCAGAATTGCCAGAGGATTTGACTGCTGAAGATATAAATACGGTTCCAGAAGAGGCGTCTAGCAATGAAGAGGTACCTGTTTCAGACAGTGAAAACACCCCTGCTTGGGAACCAGAATTTTCTGGTGACCAACCAATTTGGATGGCTGAAATGGAAGCTAATATCCGCGATAACCGCAGTGTTTTTCCGTTGGAAAGTCTAATTGGTGCCTTTACTTTAAATGAAAAATTACAATTCATCAATGAACTATTTGATGGTTCTTCTGATGAATTTTCAAGCAATGTCAAACAACTTGATCAACTTGCCTCTATGGATGCTGCCCGAAATATGATTGCCGAATTAGCAGATACATTTAATTGGGATACAGAATCAGAGATTGTTGAGGATTTTATGTATAAAATTTGTCGCCGTTATGCGACTGGGGCTTAGTTTACTATTTTTCTTCTTTATTTCTATAGGGCATACACAAACGTATCCTTACAAAGAAACCATCGCCAAGCTATGTTCACCTGAATTTGCAGGACGAGGCTACGTCAACGACGGTTGCCAAAAAGCGGCGCAATACATCGCATCTGAATTTCAGAAAATTGGTCTTCAACCCATAGGCAAAAGTTACTTTCAGGATTTCAATTTCTCGGTTCAAACATTTCCTGGTGCCTGCGAGCTGATCATTGACAACGATACACTTCAGCCAGGAATAGATTACATCGTTGACCCTAGATCTGCAGGAATTCCTGTGACGCAGCACTATGAATTGGTATATTGTAATGTCGCTACCCTATACCGTAGCACAACCACATTTAAACCCTGTCCAAAAAACCGCATGCTGGTCGTACAAACATCAGGCTACGGTGGCGACACGAATAAAGTCCTGCAGACGCGTCTTCGCGAATTGCAATCTTTTGCAGCAGTCTTAGAATTGACCACTCAAAAATTAACGTGGTCGGTGAGCCAAACACCTATGCCCTACCCTTCATTTACAGCAGTTGCGAATCGATTTGTAAAACAACCAAAACAAGCGCACATTCAGCTGCAAACAAGGTATATGAGCTCATTTGCGGCCCAAAATGTCGTTTCTTGGATTCCGGCTGCACAAAAAGCAAAAAAGAAACCCTACATCGTGGTTACTGCTCATTATGATCATTTAGGACAAATGGGGCAAAACACCTACTTTCCGGGAGCTAATGACAATGCCTCTGGCGTAGGAATGCTACTGCACATGGCAAACGAATTGCATCGCAAACGCGACCCTAATTTCAATTATGTCTTCATTGCGTTTGCTGGTGAAGAAGCAGGTTTACTAGGTTCTAAATATTATGTGGAGCATCCGCTTTTTGAGCTTAAACAAATACGATTTCTTCTCAATACGGATATCATGGGGAGCGGAGAGGAAGGAATTACCGTTGTGAACGCAACGCTTTTTAAAACAGAATTTGACCGTTTAATTGAACTCAATACGGAAGGCTCCTACTTGACACAAATCAAATCTAGAGGTCCTGCTGCTAATTCAGATCATTATTTCTTTACTGAAGTAGGTGTTCCTGCATTCTTTGTCTATACGATGGGGCCAAATAAGCACTACCATGATATCCAAGATAAAGCCGAAGAATTGAGTTATGCGGCCTTTGAACCCCTTGCCAAACTTTTACTTGGTTTTTTACGTTCATTTTAGTCTTCTGACTAAATAACTAGTTTGAAGAATAAGTACACTCAAAGAAAGCCCTAACAGATACAAGACAAGTTCCACACTTTGATCAGTGTATATAAGTGCTAAGCAAGCAGACAGATAGCCTAACAACTGAGTAACGTTGATGATTAAAAATCGAAATGTCTGAGCAGTTTGCTCGCCATTATTACGGATAAACAAAATGGCTGATGAAATGAGAATCAATAATATCGAAGTGAGTTGAACGCTCCATACTTGATGCATTGGTATTTGAAAAACCTTTATCAAAACGAGCAGTAAAAAGACAACATGAACGGCTGCTAGTGTGGCCAAATATGACCAAGGTGTTATCTTTTTAGAGATTTTATTTTTCACGGTTCAGCGAATTCACTTCTTTAATGATGACATACAAGCCAACACCAACACCACTAAGTGCTAAAACAATTGTGTACAAACTATCAGCGTGGAATTTTTTATCTAACCATGTGCCAAGCCAAGTAAAGCCACCTATGATAGCTGTCATTTGAAATGCAGCTGAGCTTAATTTTAGGTATGGGTTACTGAACTTATTTTTTTTAGTCATTGAATGCTGCCTCTGTATCGAGTTTTTGGGTACTAACCCCTGCACGCATAACGCAAGCGCCTTCAAAGAATGCGCCTTCTTCAATGTGTAATTTCATGGTTTGGATATCACCTTTGATACGCGCGGTTGAACGCAATACTAAAAGGTTTTCTACCATTAATTGGCCATCCATGGCGCCATCAATTTCTGCATTTACACAGACCAGATTACCATTAATTTTTCCAGAAGTGCCGATGATCACACGACCAGAGCAGGATACGTTGCCATTGACTTCACCTTCAAGAAGAATGTTGGCGTCTGAAGTAAGGTCTCCGTTGATTTCTGTCCCGGCTATGATGCGGGTGATGCGGTCAGTATTGTCAGGTGTTTGAGAACCTCCGAAAATGTCTTTTCTTAGCATAAAGCCTAGTAATTATCGATGAAAAATCCTTTATATTCATCAAATTTCGACGTTTCTATCAACTTTTTCAAATTTTCTTGATTGATAATGTAAATTTTATTGTTTTGATAGTCATCTAAATACTCAGCACCTGCCTTGTAGGCATTGATATAGTCCCATGCAATTTTGGAAGTTGGGAAATCTGAAACCAACACAAAATTCTGCTCACTTAGGGTTGTCTTGACACTTGCTTTTACTTTGGCTGTTTTGAATGCTCTATTGGAAAAGTTGGCCACTGTTGTGCGCAAGTCATCTGCATCTTCATCTTCATCGAGTAGAATGATGACATACTGAGGTACATTCGGAATGTCTTTAAAGATCGATTTCTCCTTGGATGGTAAATTAGGTTCGAATTTGGAATAACCATTCTTCAGGATTGTTAACATTTCTTGAGCCCTCAATGCCTGTTCGGATTTTGGTTTTTCATCTATGATTCGCTGCAAAAGAGGCGCTAAAGTTTGCTTATCCGTGGTCTGTTGGGCAATTGCTAAAACATTGAGAAGAAGGTATTCAGCTCGGTAGGCATTGGCTGGATCATTATCAACTACTCCTTGCGTGGCTGCTTGTACTTGCGCATAATAGCCCTGATCATATTTTTTAAGGAGTTCTAAGTAGGATTCTTGGTCTTTTTGAGCACTCAACTTTTGCTTCACATAAAAATCAGGGTCTTTGAAATATTTAGCGGCATCCGAACTAGGATATTTATCAAGAATATATTGTCTGTACTTGTCCGCATCAGAGGTGCTTTCATAAATTTTGTAAAGTTGGAATGCAGCAGACAAATCTGTTGGATGCACTAAATTTTTTGACTGTATCGCTAAAAATTGAGCAGCAGCTTCTCTTGCTATGGGTTCTGCATTATGAGTAAATTTTGTTTCATTTAACTTTTTAGCTAAATATTCTTCAAATGTATTTTCTTTTTTTGGATTATCTACTGAATAACCACCTTTTGCTAATTTCTTTACAACTGACATAAACGATTTTTTAATGATTAAACAATA
>JAURNL010000004.1 GCA_030830205.1 Crocinitomicaceae bacterium
AAATGGATGGAGCCCGCTATTCAACCACTCGGCTACGATTGGAAAATTGGTATTGCGCTTCTCAGTTCTTTTGCAGCACGTGAGGTTTTTGTGGGTTCTTTAGCTACGATATACGCTGTCGGTGATGATTCCGATTCTCAAAAACGCTTAGTACAAAAACTCAAAGACGCCAAAAACGACCAAGGTAAGCCAACCTACAGCTTAGCCACAGGCTCATCACTACTCATTTTCTATGTATTTGCGATGCAATGTATGGCGACTTTAGCCGTCGTTAAACGAGAGACTAATTCTTGGAAATGGCCATTGATTCAATTATTTTTTATGGGAGCTGTGGCTTATATAGGTGCCTTTATAGTTTACCAATTTTTAGTCTAAATAGATTATAGTTATCTTTCGCTTATGCAACGCATAATTGTCATCCTTACTGTTTTAGGTGCGGGTATTTACCTGACAAGGTATATTTACCAGCTCTTCTTTAAACATAATGACAATTGTAACGGTTGTGGTCTTTCACCAAAGCAACACTATGAGCACAACTCCAAAGGCACAAACCTACCAATATAGTCATGATTTTTTCGCGGTTAAGTCTGGTGAACCTAATGAATTTGCCGAAGACTTTGATGCCGCACTCTTTGACCATGACCATGTGTACTGGCTCAATTTTCATGGTTTAGCAGACAGACAAAGTATTGAAAAATTAAGCCAAAAAATTGGACTTGATAAACTAAGTGTCGAAAGTATCTTTCTTCCGCTCCGAAGAGCTAAAGTTGAAGAATACCCAAATTATCTATTCTTTCAACTCCATACCTTGCAACAATCCAATCGAGACCCGGATGAAACAGATCAAATTACATTTGTCTTGGGAAAACAATTCCTGCTCTCATTTCAGAACAACGAAGGCCAACATTTTGGAGATGTTAGAGAAAGAATTGAAAAATCAAAAGGCAAAATCAGGACTCAACAAGCCGATTTTTTGCTTTTCAGACTTTTGGATACGCTACTAGATGAACTTTTTCACTTGAATACAGAAGTATCTGACGAAATTGACCGCATTGATCAAAGTATTCATACCCAAATGCAAGCCGATTTGCTTCGAGCTATCGAAAAACAAAAACGTCAACTAATTGGGATGCGCAAAATAGTCCAACCTATTAAGGATTTGCTGGCTTCATTAGAAACGATGGATAATGCCCTTATCTCACCAGCAAACAAACACTACTATAAAAATCTGCGAAACAGTTGCATGAGCTTACTAGAAGATATAGATGCACACAAGCAAATCCTTGAGGGAATGGCAAATTTATACTACGCAATTCAAGGACAACGTATGAACGAAATCATGAAGGTTTTGACAGTGGTAAGTAGTATTTTCATTCCGCTCACATTTATTGTGGGCGTTTATGGAATGAACTTTAAATATATGCCCGAGCTGGATTATCCCTATGGTTATTACACTGTAGTTGGCATCATGATTATCTTAGGTATTGGCCTTCTCACATTCTTTGTAAGGCGAGGGTGGCTGAGACGCGAATAGATGTTAATGAAGTGTTAAATACAAAAAATGCCGAAAAAAGCTTCTTATCTTTCGGAAAGTTAAACTGATACTTATGAAAAAATTATTGCTTTCTTTTGGAGTTGTTTTCATGGCTGTACTTGGCCTTAACAACATTAATGCACAAATTGAAAAAGGTGCTAAAATCGAATTTAACAAAGAAGTACACGACTACGGCAGCATCAAATATGGTGGTGAACCTTACTGTTCTTTTGAATTCAAAAACACAGGGGATGAACCATTGATTATTTCCAATGCAAAAGGTTCATGTGGTTGTACAGTTCCTGAATGGCCAAAAGAGCCAATTGCACCAGGTGCCAAAGCTACCATTCGTGTTAAGTACGATACAAATCGTCCAGGCCCAATCAATAAGAGTGTTACCATCACTTCCAATGCGATCAATGAGCCTAATAAGGTGATCCGTATCAAAGGAGAAGTTGGACCGGCTCCAGAAAGCGGTATGCCAGTTAATAACTCAGGCGCACCAACGAATAACTAGGATAAACCTTTTCTATCATAAAAAAAGCCACTCTAGAGTGGCTTTTTTTATGACTATACGTATTGTTTTAAATTTCTAAAAAGTCTTTGACTGTCCTCGGCCAATTAGATGCTGTACCTTGACGCAGCAATTGAATGGTATGCATTCCAGCAGCTTCTGCTGCAACTAGTTCATCAGAGACATCAGAAAGGAACAAAATTTGTTCAGGTTGCAAACCTACTAATTGTGCTATTTTTACATAGGTAGCATCATCCTTTTTGGAACCTGTAGTTGTATCAAAATGCTGAGAAAAGTGAACAGATAAATCACCAAAATCTGTGTAGCGGAACAAAAGTTTTTGTGCGGCAACCGAACCAGAGGAAAATACACCAATTTTGATTCCCTGTGCACGCCATTGATTTAGTGCAGCAGGTACATCATCGTAGACATGACCAGTAATTTGACCTGATTCATATCCACTCTTCCAAATCACTCCCTGCACTGTTTTAAGCGGAGTAAGTTTTTTATCCTCCTCGCTCCATTGTTTTAAAGTTGCCAAAACCTCTTCGGTTGTAGTCAAGTGTCTACCCTCTTCCCTCGATATGATTTCAATGACATCTGCAAATGCTTGCTTGACTT
>JAURNL010000040.1 GCA_030830205.1 Crocinitomicaceae bacterium
GTGTCTTGGGTTAAGAAGGTAATATCAAGAGGGCTTGGTTGATTGATGTTAACGGAGATAGTTTGGACACAACCATTCGCATCTGTAACAGTACAAGTATGTAGTCCTTCTCCTAGATCAAGAGCCGTATTGCTTAGCGAGGAAGAAAAGTCCCAAGAATAGGAATATGGCGCGGTACCTTGTTGTACATCTATCGTTGCTTGTCCGTTGGCAACAGTGTAGCAATTAGCATCTACCACATTCATAGGGTTGAGAATCATGCTTGGCACTTCGGCTATAGTTACATAGATCGTATCTGAACAACCTGTTGTATTTGAAGCATAGCACCAATAATTGCCCGCGCTCAAGCCTGTTGCTGTTGCTGTAGTCTGACCATTGCTCCACTGGTAAGTTATGGAGCCTGTTGCCGGTGTAACGTTAGCGGTTGCAGTCCCGTCATTTCCGCCAGGGCAAGAAACGAGTGTGGTGTTGGCGGTGAAAGAAGCTGGTGTATCGCCAACTACTGCTGTAGCCGTTGCACTACAACCATTGGCATCTATTTGAGTTACGGTGTAAGTTCCGGCGAATAAGTTGTTAGCAGGATTACCGGTAATCGCTCCGGGGTTCCAAGTATACGTACAAGGGGTTGGAGAGCCTGTTCCAGGTGTAGCAGTAGCACTACCCACACCTTGTGTACAAACATCGGGAAGTACAGTTGTTGAAACACTTGGAGTGGATCTGGTAATCCAGGTTGTATCCTGAGTGATAGAACCAATACTTGTTCCGCAGGCGGCACCAGATAAGAAATAGCCAGTGGTTCCGGGAGGTACAATATTTACATTTAAGGTTCCGTTATTGTATGGGAAGGTTTGTCCAGCTGTATTTGCCCAAACAAAATTACTACCTGGGCTATTGACCATGACATAAGGGATTTGAGACATCGTGTAAGAAGCAGTGTTACTTGGTGAGGTTGGCAAGAATCTGCGGCCATCTTGGTTTGCTCCCCACACCGAATTGTTGCGTCCAGGTGTGATGTGCGCAGTTGGCATTGGCATATTGTTTTCTGAGCCTTGAATTGCCAAACCACTATTCCAACTAGAACAAATCGGTTTGTTGCCTATGTGAAGTTCAAAAATGTTTGATGTTTCGTAGAGAATTATGGCCATATAGTTACACTGCGAAGTACAGCTGAACATCATGATATTTTTGTAAAGAACAACAAATTTTCTATTTGGGGCAGTGCCCAGGGTTTGATACTGTATTTGACCACCAAGCGAAGGATTGATATCTTGGTACGTCAACATAATTGTGTTTTTTGCTGCAGCAAAAGTTGCGCTTGGGAGTTGTCCTACTCCGGTGAGTGCCCAAGGGCAGTAGCCTCCGGCATTGGCTAGATTGAAGGAGATGAGTCCATTGGAGCCAATCACACACTGTGAATACGTGTTGCCATAAAAACTAAAAGGAAAACCAATATTCACGCTTCCAGACCAAGAATCATCTGAAAGTGAGACATTCGTAGGTGCGTTTAAGTAAAGGCCAGCGGCTGTACCGGGTGTGGATCCGGAGTTGCAGTTATTGATGATCACTGTTTGTCCCGGACAAACTGTTGTATCTTCACCTAAACAGAGCGTAACAGGGCCTTGAGCAACTGCACCATGAGAGAAAAGCAAGTACATTACCGTACAAAATAGGCTGTAAATACTTGCGCTTAAGGTATGTTTTATTTTCATTTACGTGTATTCTTAATGAGGAACATTTCTGTAACGTAAAAGCTGCCAGTAGGGTTGCTTTTAGGCTTGTAAAAATAGCTACTTTTTTACCGAAGGTCAAATATGTAAGAAAGCTTTTTTTTACACCCTTAATTTAGTGTCAAAATGACACTAATAAATTGTTGAAAAAAGATGATTTTTGATACTTATTTTCATTTACTTTTGCCCAAGTTTACTAACTAAAACACTCTTATTTTTTATGTCAAATCAGTATCACGCAGAAATCGAGGCATTCATGGATCGTGTTCGCGCAAAAAATGGTCATGAACCAGAGTTTTTGCAGGCGGTTCAGGAAGTTGCCGAAGCGGTAATTCCTTTTATTGAGGCTAATCCGAAATATAAATCAGCACGCATTCTTGATCGTATAGTCGAGCCGGAGCGCACCATCATTTTCCGTATTCCTTGGCTCGATGACAATGGTCATATCCAAGTGAATCGAGGTTACCGCGTTGAGTTCAACAGCGCAATTGGTCCTTATAAGGGTGGCTTGCGTTTTCATCCTTCTGTCAATCTTTCCATTCTTAAATTCCTAGGATTTGAGCAAATATTCAAAAACTCCCTTACAACCTTGCCGATGGGCGGTGGAAAAGGAGGCTCGGATTTCGATCCAAAAGGCAAGTCTGACAATGAAGTTATGAAATTCTGTCAATCCTTCATGACCGAATTAGCTCGCCACATTGGTCCTGATACGGACGTACCAGCCGGTGATATCGGTGTAGGAGGTCGTGAAATTGGCTATATGTTTGGTCAGTACAAACGCCTGCGCAACGAATTTACAGGAGTATTAACTGGAAAAGGCCGAAATTGGGGTGGTTCATTGATTCGTCCAGAAGCCACAGGTTATGGAACGGTTTATTTCGCTAAAGAAATGTTGGCTACAAGAGGCGAATCTTTCAACGGTAAAATTGTTGCCGTATCAGGTTCTGGAAACGTAGCACAATACGCTTGTGAAAAAGCAACACAGCTGGGTGCTACTGTAGTCACCCTGTCGGATTCAGAGGGCTATATCTACGATGCAAATGGAATTGATGCAGAGAAATTGGCTTGGGTTATGGATTTGAAAAACGTTCGTCGTGGTCGCATATCTGAATATGCAAAGCAATTCCCTGGCGCTCAATTTATTGCAGGAAAGCGTCCGTGGGAAGTTAAGGCCCACATCGCGCTTCCATGTGCTACACAAAACGAGCTCAATGGAGAAGAAGCAGCAATGCTAGTTTCCAATGGGGTAATGTGTGTGGCAGAAGGTGCAAATATGCCTTCCACTCCAGAAGCAATTGCAACATTTCAAGCTGCAAAAGTTTTATTCTCTCCAGGAAAAGCATCTAATGCTGGAGGGGTTGCTACTTCCGGACTCGAGATGTCTCAAAACTCATTGCGTTTATCTTGGTCAGCTGAAGAGGTGGATCAGCGTTTACACGGAATAATGGTTTCTATCCATGAGGCTTGTGTTAAATATGGTAAAGCTGAAGATGGCAACGTTGATTATGTCAGAGGGGCCAATGTTGCAGGCTTTGTAAAAGTGGCAGATGCTATGATTGATCAAGGATTGGTTTAGCCAACAAAAATATATTTCTACCTAAAAGGCCTTCACTCGAGGGCCTTTTTTATTTTTGCAGCAAATGTTGTTGAGACCCTTCTTTTTCTTTTTGTTTGTATGTGTTGGTAACCTCTATGCACAGCAATTTGGAATAGGTGCTTCACTACATCGATATGATCAGGTGCTAAGTTTTAATTACCAAAAAGAGTGGGGTAATGGAGTATCCGGGGGGTCTGTTGGTTTAGGTGTAGAACGCAGTTTGCAAGGTGCGCTCGCACCTTCTGCTTCATTATACTGGAAAGGGACTTTGAGTAAAGCTACAGGGCAGTCAATTTCTCCTATTTATGCACTTGCTTATCAAATTGATTTCCAAAAGTCTACTTTTTTTGACCTTCACCAAGGGGTATATCTCGGTTTGGGATTTCATTTTGGTAACAAGGCTCAATATCAGATGCTACTTCAAGGTGGGCTGGTTCGAGAAAATTTGATCCACACTACATACACTGGAGCTCCTGTTTTTTTTAATCCCCAACTGTTATTTATTTATTTTCTACCCTATGAAAACACATCGTTACGTTAAAATTTTACCGTTGATAACGCTTGTGCTCATGGCTTGTAGAAAGCAAGAGCATTATCTTGAAGTACAAGTATATGGACACGCTGGTATGGGAATGGATATAGGCATGAGTGCTTTTCACGATAACTCAATAGAGGCTATTTCGTTGGCATTAGCGCTGCCGACGCTGGATGGAGTTGAGGTAGATGTTCGAATGAGTGCAGATGGAACGCTTTGGTTATATCATGAGAATATGCTAGAGGCGCATACGGACGGCAGTGGATGTATTTTTGAATTACATGATGAAGTACTTCAAAAGGTTCGTTACAAAAGCATGCATAGGGAGAAATTAGCACGCCTCGATCAACTATGGCCTTTCATACAGCCTCAGCATAAGGTCATTTTAGATCTCAAACATTGGAATGCTTGTACTGAAGGATACGTCGATATGCAACAATTCAAAGAAGCACTTTATTTAATTCCAAGTAAGTACCGAGCGCAAATTATTCTCGATTCTTCTAATCCAAATTGGTTACCTGATTTATCTCAAGATTTTAAAGTAGTTTTCTCTACTGTATCCTTTGATGAAGGGCTTAAGCAACTAGAAAAAGTTCCGGCACTTACAGGTCTTATGATCCGCAGTAAGGATATCACTGCAACACAGATTGCGCTACTCAAAATTATGAACAAGGAGAGTTATATATTTGAGATGCGATCAAGTAAAAAACAAAGGGCTGCTTTACAAAAGCAGCCCTCGGCAATATTAGCGGATGACCCTCGGGGAGCCTTGGTCATTAGGGATTAGTTGGTGCTTTATAGAAAGGTAATTTCGTAACCTTTGCTTTGATACCTTTTTCTCTAATCTTAATATAAATTTCTGAACCGATTGTGCTCAAATTTGTGCTCACATAACCAAGTCCAATACCTAGTTTCAGACTTGGAGACATTGTTCCAGAGGTGACCTTGCCAATGATATTTCCATGGGCATCTTCAATTGGGTAATCATGACGGGGAATGCCTCGATCGATCATTTCAAATGCGACTAATTTACGACTAACTCCAGCTTCTTTTTGTGCTTGAAGAAATTTACTATCGGTGAATTCCTTAGTAAATTTTGTGATCCAGCCGAGACCGGCCTCTAGAGGTGAAGTGTTATCATCAATGTCGTTTCCGTACAGGCAAAAGCCCATTTCTAAACGCAAGGTATCACGAGCAGCCAGACCAATCGGTTTGATGCCCCAGTTTGCCCCAGCATGAAAAACGGCATTCCATAGCTTTTCAGCATCTTCATTTTTGACATAAACCTCAAATCCTCCTGAACCAGTGTAACCAGTAGCGGAGACCATAACGTTTTCAATTCCAGCAAAAGTACCGTATTGGAAGGTATAGTAAGTCATGTTGCTTAAGTCAATGGAGGTGAGGCTTTGCATGGCTTCAGCTGCTTTTGGTCCTTGTATGGCAAGTAAAGAATAAGACTCAGATAAATTTTGCATCTCTACATCTAGGTCGTTGTGACTTGCAATCCAATTCCAGTCTTTTTCTATGTTGGAAGCATTTACAACTAAAAAGTAAGATTCTGCATCAATTCGGTAAATAATGAGATCGTCTACAATGCCGCCTTTTCCATTTGGCATACAGCTATATTGTGCCTTGCCATCAACGAGGTTAGCTGCATCATTGGAGCATACTTTTTGAATGAGGTCAAGCGCTTTGGGTCCTTTCAATAAAAACTCACCCATGTGCGAGACGTCAAAAACTCCAACTCCGTTACGGACAGTTTCGTGTTCAGTGTTAACGCCATCGTATTGAACGGGCATATTGTAGCCAGCAAATGGCACCATTTTGGCGCCAAGTTCGATATGTTTGTGGGTTAGGGCAGTATCTTTCATATTAACCTTTAACTCGTTCTACATAAACTCCGGTGCGGGTATCGATTTTTATTACTTCACCGTTATCTATGAATAAAGGAACGCGCACTTCTGCGCCTGTAGCAATCGTAGCAGGCTTCATAGAGTTTGTAGCTGTATCACCTTTGACACCTGGCTCAGTATAAGTAACTTCTGAGATGATATACATGGGTAGTTCCACAACAAGTGGTGTCTCTTCTTCAGCATGATATAGAATATTGACCACCATGCCTTCTTGTAAAAAACCTGGCTTTTCAACCATTTTGAGTGGGATATTTACTTGCTCATAGGTTTCATTATTCATGAAGATGTAGTCATCTGTTTCTTGATAGAGATATTGGTATTCACGATTCTCAATGCGTACAGGTTCAATTTTGTGACCAGCTGAAAACGTATGGTCTAGCACCTTTCCAGATTCAATCTGACGCATTTTAGTGCGAACAAAAGCTGGTCCTTTCCCAGGTTTTACATGTTGGAATTCTATAATTTGAAAGAGTTTCTCGTTGTGCTTGATGCACAAACCATTGCGGATATCTGCAGTTGTTGCCATAATTCTAATTCAATTTTGCGCAAATATAGCCGAAATCCTATTGTTATCAACACATTTAGTTTATAATTTCCCTCCATTGAGCGACTCGCGAGCCTTTTAGATTGTTATTTTTGTTTGTACCAAATTTTATAAAGCTACATGGCTGAAAATCAATACACCGAAGACAACATTCGTTCCCTAGATTGGAAAGAGCACATTCGTTTGCGTCCAGGGATGTATATTGGTAAACTTGGCGACGGTGCCGCAGCTGATGACGGTATTTATATTCTTGTCAAAGAGGTTGTCGATAACTGTATCGATGAATTTGTCATGGGTAACGGTAAGCGCGTTGATATCAAAGTAAAAGACGGAAAAGTATCGGTCCGCGATTATGGTCGAGGTATCCCACTTGGTAAAGTAGTGGAAGTCGTCTCTAAAATGAATACGGGTGGTAAATATGATTCCAAAGCGTTTAAAAAATCTGTAGGATTAAACGGAGTAGGTACCAAAGCAGTCAATGCACTTTCTTCCTATTTTATGGTCTATGCCGTTCGCGATGGCCAGAGAAAAACTGCTGTTTTTGAACGTGGTGAACTTGTATCTGAATCAGCCATAGAGTCCACGGATGAAGGAAATGGTACCTATGTTGAATTTATTCCAGACGACACCATTTTCAAGAAGTATGCCTTTAAAACAGCATACCTTGACAAAATGATGTGGAATTACTGCTATCTAAATAGAGGACTTTCTATCTACTACAATGGTGAAAAATTCAATTCTAAAGATGGTCTAAAAGATTTGCTTGAGAACAACATGGATGGCGATCCGCTTTACCCCATCATACACCTCGAAGACGACGATATTGAAGTTGCTTTTACACACGGACGCACTTATGGAGAAGACTATTATTCATTTGTCAATGGTCAGCATACAACACAAGGCGGTACGCATCAGAGTGCTTTCAGAGAATCCGTGGCAAAAGTAATCCGGGATTTTTACAATAAAAATTATGAAGCCTCAGATATCAGGCAGTCTATCGTTGCTGCAATTGCGGTCAAGGTTATTGAGCCCGTTTTTGAATCTCAAACAAAAACCAAACTAGGATCTCAAGAAATTGAACCTGGTGGCAAATCTATGCGTGCTTTTGTCAATGATTTCCTCAAAGATAAACTCGATAACTATCTTCATCGCAATCCAGACGTTGCAGAAATTATTGAGAAGAAAATCAAGCAATCTGAGCGAGAACGTAAAGATCTAGCTGGCATTCGAAAACTCGCACGTGACCGTTCTAAAAAAGCTAGTTTGCACAACAAGAAGTTGCGCGATTGTCGTACACATCTTACTGATTTAAAGGATGAACGCCGAGAAGACACCACACTCTTCATTACCGAAGGGGACTCCGCAAGTGGTTCAATTACCAAGTCTAGAGATGTCAATACGCAGGCCGTATTTTCACTTCGTGGAAAGCCGCTCAACTGTTATGGCCTTACTAAAAAAGTAGTTTACGAAAACGAAGAATTCAACCTTATCCAAGCAGCATTAGATATCGAAGAAGACATGGATAACCTGCGCTACAATCGAATTGTTATCGCCACAGATGCGGACGTCGACGGTATGCACATCCGAATGCTGCTTTTGACCTTCTTTTTGCAATTTTTTCCTGATTTGGTAAAGCGAAATCATGTCTATGTTTTACAAACCCCACTTTTCAGGGTTCGCAATAAAAAGAAAACAATTTATTGTTATTCTGAAGAGGAGCGTAGGGCTGCAATGGCAGAACTCGGAAAAAATCCTGAAATCACACGATTTAAAGGTTTAGGTGAAATTTCTCCAGATGAATTTGTTCATTTTATTGGTGAAGATATCCGTCTTGAGCCCGTTATTTTGACAAAAGACGCCTCTATTGATTCTATTTTGTCTTATTTCATGGGTAAAAATACCCCAGAGCGTCAAGATTTCATCATAGACAACCTCCGCGTAGAAAAAGATCTCCCAGAATCACCCACGGCCGATACCATGGAAGAAGCCGATACCACCGAATTAGCATCATAATATGGCAGAAGACGAAATCGAAGATCAAATGTCACAAGAAGAGAGTGGGCATAATCCGTTTGAAAAACAGCACGTAGACGATAAAATTGTGCCACTCAATGGTCTGTACCAAAATTGGTTTTTGGATTATGCAAGTTACGTCATACTCGAGCGAGCAGTTCCAAGTTTATATGATGGACTCAAGCCTGTTCAAAGGCGCATCTTGCACTCCATGCGCGAAATGGAAGATGGTCGCTACAACAAAGTCGCCAATATCATCGGTAACACCATGAAATTCCACCCTCATGGCGACGCTTCTATTGGCGATGCCTTGGTTCAAATTGGTCAAAAGGATTTACTCATCGATTGTCAAGGAAACTGGGGCAATACACTTACTGGTGATGGTGCTGCTGCTCCGCGCTACATAGAGGCACGTCTAAGCAAATTTGCTTTGCACGTAGCCTTTAATCCAAAAACGACCAATTGGCTAGCATCCTATGATGGTCGTAATAAAGAGCCACAACAATTACCAATGAAATTTCCACTGTTACTTGCCCAAGGTGCAGAAGGTATTGCTGTTGGTATGGCTTGCAAATTTTTACCACATAATTTTATCGAGCTCATTGAGCAGTCAATCAATCATTTGCGAGGTAAGAAAGTGGAGATTATACCCGACTTTCCAAATGGTGGAATGGCAGACTTTTCGGGATATAACGACGGATTGCGTGGTGGCCGCGTGAGAATTCGTGCAAAGATTCGTAAAGTAGACAACAAAACGCTCATTATCAATGAAATCCCATACGGTACGACTACAACTTCTTTAATTGAGTCAGTTATCAAAGCCAACGATAAGGCCAAGATCAAAATCAAAAAAATTGAAGACAACACGTCCTCTGAGGCAGAAATCATTGTTCACTTAGCACCAGGGGTTTCTCCTGATAAGACTATCGATGCACTTTATGCCTTCACAGACTGCGAGGTGTCGGTATCACCCAACTCCTCAATCATTGACGGAGAAAGACCGCGTTTTATGGGTGTTTCTGAAATACTCAAAGTGAATACCGATCACACGGTCGCCTTACTCAAGTTAGAACTAGAAATCAAACTAGACGAGTTAGAGCGACAATGGCATTTTTCTACTTTAGAAAAGCTCTTTATCAATAACGAAATGTACATTGATTTCAAGCACTACAGTGACCGAGAGGCACTCTATGCTTATCTCTACGATCGTTTCAAGCCTTTTAAAAAGCAATTACTGCGCGAAATACAAGATGAAGATTTGCACAAACTAACGCAAATCCCAATGATCCGAATTACGCGTTTTGATGGCGATAAAGCTGATGAAGCATTACTCAAAATAGAAGAGGAAATGCAGCAGGTTAAGCATCATTTAGCCAATTTGGTGGAATACGCCATCGATTATTTTAAGGACCTTAAAAAACGATTTGGGACTGGAAGAGAGCGCAAAACAGAAATCAAAACTTTTGACACTATTTCTGCGACTAAGGTAATCATTGCCAATCGTAAACTCTATGTGGATTACGAAGAAGGCTTTATCGGCTATGGCCTTAAAAAGAATGAACCAGTCTGTGATTGCTCAGAAATCGACGATGTCATTTGCTTTTTCTCAACCGGTAAACTTATGATCACGAAAGTAGCCGATAAAAAATTCATCGGCAAAGGTCTGATTTATGCCAATGTTTGGAAAAAAGGAGACACCCGAACTATCTACCACTTGTTTTATCAAGATGGTGCGGGAGGTCCAACTATGATGAAACGATTCTATGTCAATTCAATTACCCGCGATACAGAATACGACCTCACCAAAGGCACTAAAGGCTCAAAAATGTTATATTTTAGCGTGCATCCAAACGGAGAAAGGGAAGTGGTAAGCGTATTCTTGCGTCCGCGTCCGCACCTCAAACGCCTGCGTTTTGACATTGACCTAGGAGCCTTGCTCATCAAGGGACGTAATTCTGCAGGTAACCGAGTCACCAAAGAAATCATTCAAAAGATTGTCCAAAAAGAAGTTGGAGGTTCCACTCTTGCTGCGCGTAAAATTTGGTACGATACTGTTGTAGGCAGACTCAACGACGAAGGCAGGGGTAAATTCTTGGGTTCATTTAAAGGAGAAGACCGTATTTTAACTCTTTACAAAAACGGAGATTATCGACTGAGCAGTTTTGATTTAGCTACTCATTTTGATGAGGATATGATCCACATTGAAAAATGGATTCAAGATAGACCTATTTCAGCAGTCTACTACGATGGGGAAAAGGAATTGCATTACGTGAAGCGCTTTATGTGTGAAGTAACTCAAGATAAACGTGTATGTTTCATTTCTGAAGCTCAAGGATCTTATCTAGATGTCGTTTCAACAGCCTATCGTCCTGAAGCTAAAATCATTTTTAATAAATTACTTAAAGAGACAAAAAACTTACCGGACCAAACCTTAAACCTAGCAGACCTTATAGAGGTCAAAGGTTTGAAGGCACAAGGCAATCAAATGACTAAGTTAAAAGTGAAGGAAATTATCCTAAACCATGCTATTGATGAAAGCCCGGAGCCTTGGCCACAAGAAGCAGAACCAGAACATCAAGATGTTCAGGTAGAGGAGGGGGTAGAAGCAGCTACAATGGAATGGGATCTTTCTAAAAACGAAGATGATAATCCAGATCAAATACCGCTATTTTCTATAGAGCCTGAAACAGACTAATTAGTCGCTAAATAAATGAGCAATATCATTTTTTTCCGAAAGGTCTTTGCTTATTTTTGTAAACAACTTAAATCAGTAGCAAAATGAACTTGCTCAAAGAAGACCGAATAAATTACCTCAATATAGGCCTTATGTTGATAACGGCAGTATTGGCTTATTATTTTCCATTTGAGACGTTTCTCTTGGCTTATGCTTACTTGGGTCCGTTGCATTATCTTACTGAAATCAGTTGGCTTCATGACCGTCAATATTATGCCAAAGGCAAGTGGGATTACCTGGTATTACTTGTTGTAGGTATTTTACTTTCTTATGCCGCATTTGCCAAAGACTTTGGTGTTAGCAAGGATGTCTACGATTATTTTGTCGAGATGAACCTTTTTGATAAGCTTTTGGTTTTTGCACTTTTTGCCTCTATTTTATTTGCTTTAGTTAAAAGTACTTGGATCAAATTAGGAGCAATTTTCTTACTCTATATATTTGTAGGTGGTTGGTTAAGTCCCGAACGGGCTCAAGAAAATGCGGACAGCACAACAATTTTTGCACTCACTGCACTCATTCCAACACTCATTCACGTCTATATATTTACCGGTTTGTTCATGCTTTACGGCTCACTCAAATCTAGAAGTGTTTCAGGGCTTTGGCAAATGGTGGCATTTATTGTAGTACCCCTCCTTTTAGTCTTTAGTCTTCCTGTTGATGACAAGAATGGGTTTTTGTCAAAATTTGGAAAAGATGCCTATTATGCAAAAGGTGATGGTTTTTACAATACAAACTTCCTCATTTTAGATCATTTTGACCTCATTGAAGAACAAAAACTAACCAACAAGGAATACCTCGACATCATTACCAAAGAAGGCAATAAAAGTTACTTTTTAGGTCAGGGCCTTATTGATACACTCGCTTTTGCTACGCATACAGACTCATTAAGGGAAATTGCTGAGCGCCCCTTTGTCGTCAAACCTATGCCGATCAATACAGCTAATTTAGCACCGCAGTATCAGTATGATCACCTGTTGTATTTTTTTGATACATCCCAACGATACATTAACGCTATCAACGAATATCGCTTTGAAGCCTTACCAAGAAAAGTGATGAAGTCGCGAACCAAAAAAGAAATTGATGGATTTATCTTCTTTTCAGAGGTTGGTATTATGCTCATGCGTTTCATTGCATTTGCATATCTCTATCATTACCTTAACTGGTTTAGTAAAACAGAAATTATACGTTGGCACAAAGTTCCAAAAGTGCGTTTTATTTTAGTCATTGTTACCTGGATTGCATCTTCAGTTTTCTATACATATGACTACTCTTTAGGCCTCAGCTTATTATTTTTCTTGAGCTTTTCACATGTTTTGCTTGAGTTCCCACTCAATATTATATCTATTGTTGGCATCGGTACCGAAGGGTATTCAATTGTTAAAAATGGATTTAGAAAACCCATCAAGTCTTAATCTTATCTAGCAATCTATGTTCAAACTCACCTCTTTACTAGTCACACTATGTTGTGTCACTACGTTAGCTGCACAA